>JARDZH010000473.1 GCA_029240955.1 Pseudomonas sp.
CGGCGCCTTCTTCACTGGTGTCTTGCTGGCAGGCTCGACTTTGGCAGGCTCAGCCTTGGCGGGCGCTACAGGCGCGACTACTGGCGCCACAGGAACCGGAGCGGCAACAGGTGCTGGCTCAGGTGCCTTTTCCGCCGGTTTGGCAGGCTCGGCAGGTGGAGCATCGGCCTTGTCAGAGCCACCAAACAGATTGGTGAAGAAGTTGCCCTTGGCTTTCGGAGCCGGCGCCGCAGGCGGCACCACTTTGACCGGTTCGAACGACTTCCCTGCCGCCAGATCCACGACCTGCCCCGCCGCGCGCTGACCGCTGCGCAGAGCGCCTTCCAGCGAGCCCGGGTACAAGGTATCGGTATGCTCGCCGGCGAACGTCATGCGCTGAACCGGCTTTTCCCACAGCCGCCAGAACTTGCTGATCTGCCCCGGACCATAGGCTAGGTAAGAGCCGCCTGTGGACGGGTCAACGCTGTAGCGACGAATCTCATAACCGGTGTAAGCGCCTCGCGCTTGCGGGTAGAACGCGTGCAAGCGGATCAACACCTGGTCCACCAACTGCTTGTCGCCGAATGCCTGCATGATGCGAGCGTTATCGCCGGACAGGTTGATGACCACATTGGCACCGCCCTTGAGCGCAGGCTCGATCCACAGCATGCCAAGACCGGTGTTGCTGAAGATCTCCCCGGACAGACGCGCCTTGCTGTCCCAGACCGGCGTCTTGAACTTGAGCATGATCTGATCGCGCCAGCCGTAGTTGGTGCTCTTCAGTGCGGCCATACGCTGGGCGTCCAGCGACGGTGTCATCTGGATCTTGCTCAGCGAACGCAACGGCACAGCCACAACCACGTAGTCGGCGGTATAGCTCGTCGCGCCGGCCTTGACGGTTACGCTGGTCTTGTCCTGAACGATGGCCGAAACCGGAGAATTGGTCTTGATGGTCTTGAGCTGGTTGGCAAACGCCTGGGCCAGCACCACGCTGCCACCGGGCAGACGTGCAGCGCGACGGTCACGCTCATCAGAAGCGCGATAAACCCGCGACTGCTGTGCGAAGTACAGCAATGACAGGCGCGACGGTTCGTCGTAGCGGGTGCGGATTTCCTGATTGATCAACTGACGCGCAGTCGCTGGCAGGTTCAGGCGGTCCAGCCAGTTGGCGACGTTGATCTGGTCCAATGCGAACAACGTGCTGTTGGCCGCCGGATTTTCCGGGTCTTCGATGGAGCGCGCCAGGTTGTCCAGCGTCTCTTCATAGCGTTTGATGGCTTCAGCAGTCGCAGGCTGCTTGAGCGCCAGCTCCGCCTGGGTAAAGTAGGCGCCATCGATCAGGTAGCTTGGCGTGCGCACAAACTCCGGCGCCGGGACGCTCTGAATCTTGAAGCTGTCCAGATAGCGGTTCAGCACAGGCTGGGTTTTGGCGTTGCCAATCCACTCACCGGTCGCCAGCCCGGAGCGGCCGCCCAGATTCGGACGAGCTTCCAGCACTGTCACTTGCCAGCCCTTGGCTTGCAGCTCGAAAGCCGCCGTCAGGCCCGCGAGGCCTGCTCCCACTACAATTGCCGTTTTATTCTTTTCATCGGCAAGCGTCGTAACGCTGACCAACCCGATTACCACCAGCGCACAGGCGCGCAGCCACCCAGAAAGCATTCCGCGAACTCCGAAAAAACACAGGGAAGGTTGGGCCAGAAGCGCCCGAGATTTCGACCAAGCGGCGAAGCATACGCCACGGCAAAGATGGCCGCCAGCCATCTCACCGGGCACTATTAAAACCTTCAAGAAGACACTATGGGTTGTTCCTCGGCCGGGCATTGCATAGGCTTGCGCGATTGTTCGTCCTCGCGCCATGCGAGTCGCTACCCGGAGATTGCCAATGGGCCTGAATGACCAGTGGATGCAGCGTGACCTCAAGGTCCTGTGGCACCCCTGCACCCAGATGAAAGACCATGAAAGCCTGCCGCTGATTCCGATCAAGCGCGGTGAAGGCGTCTGGCTCGAAGACTTCGAAGGCAAGCGCTACCTGGACGCGGTCAGTTCCTGGTGGGTCAACGTGTTCGGCCACGCGAATCCACGGATCAATCAGCGCATCAAGGATCAGGTCGATCAGCTGGAGCACGTGATTCTGGCCGGGTTCAGCCACCAGCCGGTCATCGAACTGTCCGAGCGCCTGGTCAAGCTGACGCCGGACGGGCTGACGCGTTGCTTCTATGCCGACAACGGATCTTCGTGCATCGAAGTCGCGTTGAAAATGAGCTTTCACTACTGGCTCAACCGCGGTCAGCCAGACAAGAAACGCTTCGTCACGCTGACCAACAGCTATCACGGCGAAACCATGGCGGCGATGTCGGTGGGCGACGTGCCGCTGTTCACCGAGACGTACAAAGCGCTGTTGATGGACACGATCAAAGTGCCGAGCCCGGACTGCTACTACCGGCCCGAAGGCATGAGCTGGGAGGAACACTCACGCAACCTGTTCGCTGTGATGGAGCAGACGCTCGCCGAACATCACACCAGTGTCGCTGCGGTGATCGTCGAGCCGCTGATTCAAGGTGCGGGCGGCATGCGCATGTACCACCCGATCTACCTCAAGCTTCTGCGCGAAGCTTGCGATCGCTACGGTGTGCACCTGATACATGATGAAATCGCCGTCGGCTTCGGGCGCACCGGCAGCATGTTCGCCTGTGAGCAGGCGGGCATCCGGCCGGACTTCCTGTGTCTGTCCAAAGCCTTGACCGGCGGCTACCTGCCGCTGGCCGCGTGCCTGACCACTGATGAAGTGTACGACGCGTTCTACGACGACTATCCGACGCTGCGGGCGTTTCTGCATTCGCACAGCTACACCGGCAACCCGCTGGCGTGCGCTGCTGCGCTGGCGACGCTGGATATCTTCGAGCAGGACAACGTCATCGAAAACAACAAGGCGCTGGCACAGCGCATGGCGACCTCGACGGCTCATCTGGCGGATCATCCACACGTGGCTGAAGTGCGCCAGACCGGCATGGCGCTGGCGATCGAGATGGTTCAGGACAAGGCCAGCAAAACGGCTTATCCCTGGCAGGAGCGTCGCGGCATGCAGGTGTTCCAGCATGCGCTGGAGCGCGGTGCGTTGCTCCGGCCACTGGGCAGTGTGGTGTATTTCCTGCCGCCGTACGTGATCACACCGGAGCAGATCGACTTCCTCGCTGAAGTCGCATCCGAAGGCATCGACATCGCGACCCGCAGCAGGATTCAGGTGGCCGTACCGGAAAACTTCCATCCCGATTTTCGCGATCCGGGTTGACCCTGTCGCGGG
>JARDZH010000474.1 GCA_029240955.1 Pseudomonas sp.
GGCAACTTGGCGAGCAGCGCGGGCAGCTCGGTGGCGCGGCTCCAGCTGGGGTCGACTTCGGCGGGAAAGTACCAACCGGTCACGTTGAGCGGTGTCTTCACCCGGGCCATGCGCTCGGACAAAACAGCCAGCTCTTCGATATTGTCGCGGGAGCGGTTTTCGCTGAAAAAACCTGCCAGACCCAGAATGACGTCCTTGGCCCAGGGTTCGCGCGCAATACGCGCCCAGTCCGGCAACACCGGCACTTCGGGCAGCCCGGAACCCGGCACGAAGGACTGACCGTCGACGGCCGTCCATTGCACCAGCAGCTCCCGCGCGCCGAGCTTTTGCCAATCGCCCTGGATGCCGACCGTCAGGTTATCCGGTTGCCAGACCATGCCGACGATGCCCGGATTCAGCGGTTTCAACGCATTGACATACACCATAGCGGTACCCGTCCCTAGAATCGCTGCAAGCAGCAGAGCCCCGACGGTAACACGCCCCCAGAAATGACCGAGCCGGCTCAAGGCAGCGCCTTGGCAAGGCGTCGTTGCCATTCACTTCTGGACATCACACCTTTGGCGCTCCAGTTGGCGGCAGCGTCCGGGCCTTGATGAAACTGCCCTTCGTTGAACTGCCAGACGATCACCTGCGGTGTGTGCTGCGCAAAATCCGGCGACTCCAGGTATTGCAGCAAGGTCGCCCAAGGCCCGACGTCACCGGGGTTCCAGGTCAGCGCAACCGGACGGTCCAGCACGTTGGACAGCTTCTGCGGAAAGCCCAGATACGGCTGCACGAAACTGTTGCCGATCACCTGAACCGGCGCCGGCGCATCGTCGATCAGCAAGTCCTGCTCCTCGACCTGATGGCGCACCGTGTAGATATCGCGGCCGATCGCCTTGCGCTTGATGGCAGGCAGAAAGTTGGCCGCCAGATCGCCAAACGCGCGCTTGTCGAACCATTCGCCCAGCGCAGCACCGCCACCGGGTTCGCCTTGCAGCTTGTAGCGGCTATTGATCACTCCGGCGACTGCGTCGGCGGTGTTCTCGGCGCTCCAGGCAGTCCAGTGATAATCGGCGCGGTAGAACGCCGTCTGTTTGCCGTGCTCGGTCTGTTTCAGGATCGGTTTGACGTCCAGCGTGGTCAGGCCGGCTTTGGTCAGATCAGCCTGCAACCGGTCGTAGCGTTGCTGCACGGCTGGGCTCAAAGACTGATCGGCCGGCAGCCGCTGGGCATAGAACGGCGCTTTCATCGGCACCACCAGCACGACCAGGCCGATGTGCTTGCGCTCCAGTTGCTGCCGGACCTGCTTGACCAGATCGACAGTGCGCGTGATGCCGGCGTTGTCGACCTTGCTCAGGCTTTCCCAGGCGGGAAACAGCCAGCCGTCCTGGCCGGTGATCACCGCCGAAGCGGCCTGCACAGCCGTGCTCGACAGGCCAAACAGCGCACCGGCAACAAGGGCGACGGGTGACAGGCGACGCAAAGTTGAAGTCATCATGGCGCTGTCTGATCCACAAGGCCGATCAGGCGTGGAGCCTGACTCGGGCCGACCAGAAACAGGCTATAGCGATCGCCTGCCTTGAACGGGGCAAGCTTGAACGGCACGCTGCTGCTCTGGCCGCAGATGGCAACCAGCGTCGCCTGCACCGGGTTGATCGTGCGCTGCGCCTGGCCTTTGTACGGCAGCTGGCTGAACACGCTGGCACCGTTGGCCAGCTGAACGTTGGCCTTCTCGCACCCGGCACTCTGGTTATAGATATTGAGCTCGGCTCGCAGATCCTTGCCGCGCGGCTGCGGGTCGATGATCACCTGAGGCTGGGCTTGGGGGTTCGCATCGAGAATCAGCGTGACCCACGCATTTTTCGGCGCGTTCAGGCCTTTGATTTCCCGATCATTGACCGTCAGGTGCAACGGCTGCCGCGCGTCCACGACCTGAAACGGGCTGGCGATCGTGGACCCGGCCGACAAGGTCACGCTTGCGCCCTGATTCACGCGCACTTGCAAGGTCTGGTCGGCAGGATTGACCACGCGCACCCACGCCGAACCTTCCGGCAGTTTTGGCGCGTAGAGCTGGGCGATTTCAGGCGCGGCCTGCGCGATTGAAGAGGCCAGGCCGAGGCCCAGCCACACACCGATACGGGCGTACATAAAAGTCCTCAATAGGAAAATGTCAGACGAGCGAAGACACCTTTGGCGCGGTCGTCGCCAGACAGCTTCATTCGGTATTGGAGAGAGAAATCCACATAGGAGCGCGGCGCGTTGTAGGCGTCTTCGCGGAACCAGTAGCGCACGTTATTCCCCACACCAAGGCCTGCGGCTGTGCCCGAGGAATAATCGGTGCCGCCGTCGGCGCCGGTTTTGCTGTCCATCTTGGAGTCGTAATCGAATGCGGCGACCACATGCGGAAAGGTCACCCAGCGCGAACCCGCGCCGCCGATGGCGTAGCTGCGTCCACCTTGCCATTCGCTGTTGAAGTAATTGCGCGAATCGTTGACGTAGTGACCGGCCTCGGCAAACAGCTGTGAAGTCCACCAGCTGGAGGTGTCGACGCGCAGATCGGTGCCAATGCTCGACCCATAACCCAGACGCACCAGCCAGTCGCCATCGACGTCGGATGAACCCAGCGGGAACGTGCGCTCCAGGGCGGCCATGACGTTCAAGGACGAGAACGGTTTGGCCCGTACCCCGACTGCGCCTTGCAGCGCGTCCAGCCCGGTGTCCGCATCGCCGTTCTTGCTCCACAGCGTATCGGTGATACGGCCGTACAGTTCGACGAAGCGCGCATTGCGATAGCCCAGCGGACGCCACGAGAGTTCGGTGCTGTTCTGCAGGCTGTCATTGCTGCTTGAACTGCTGCCACCGTTGCCTGAAGACCCGGTGCTGGGCGCGGCACTCAAGCCGCTGCTCGATGTATTGCCGCGATAGCTGGTGGTGCTGATCAGCCCCCAGGTGCGCGACACATCGGCCACGGCGCGGCGCGTGTCGAACAGCTGTTTGTCGGACATGTCCAGTTGCCCGGCTTTTTCGGCGTCGATGACCCGTTTGAAATAGCCTACCGCCTGCTCGTCATCGTTAACCCGCATCGCGTTGTAGGCCGCGTCCTGGGTGGCGGTTGGCGTCAGGCCGCTGTCTGTGTCCACCTTGGTGAACGCTTGATGAGCGGCGTCATCGTCACCGGCCTGAACGGAGAGGTAGGCGATCTGCAGATCACTCATGCCTTGCAGTTCACCCGCTTCGCGAGCCTGCTGCAGACGTTCGCGCGCGGTGCGGCGCTGACCGATGGCGGCGTAC
>JARDZH010000475.1 GCA_029240955.1 Pseudomonas sp.
GGCCGACATGGTTTCGAACAGCGTGACTACCCGCAGGCCGACTATCTGCGTGGCGCAGCACAGGCCGCGCGAGCGGTTTCTGTACAGCCTCTGCTGGAAAAGGGTCTGCAAGGGCAGGAACTGGGCAACGCGTTGAAGAACGAAAGGCTCGATGCGCTCAAGATCTACAAGGCCGAGTACAACGGCTGATTGACGCAATATCGTAGGAGCGCGCTTGCCCGCGACGGCTCTGCGTCAGGCGATGCTGATCCTGCGGATTTACGAAGCTCGTGTGGAAGGGAGCGCCAGCGCGCGGCACCAATCTTGTGGTCGATCTGAAAGACCGTGCCGCGGGCGGTCGCGGGCAAGCGCGCTCCTACAGCGTGAGGGGCCGTAGGGGTCAGGCAGCTATCGCGAGGAAGCCAACAAATCCGCCGGCGTCAGCGCCACTCCGCGCCAGTCAAATGCTACCGGCCAGAGCTGCTGGTCGATCTGCGCCTCAGCCCACAATTTGCCGAACGGCACGCCGGCACCCGGATGCAGGCGGTCGGCGGCGACCAGGGACAAGGGCCACAGCACGAAGGCGTTTTTCAGAATCTCGGCGCGCGGCAGGACCAGTCCGTCAAAATTACCGACCTGCTCGCCATACAGCAGCACATCGATATCCAGCGGCAGCCCTTTGCGATCAGGCGCATAACGGCCGTTGTCGGCCTCGATGAATTTCAGCCGGCGATCCAGCTCCATCAACGGCAGATCGGTCAGCGCCGACACCACCAGGTTGAAGAACGGGCCGCTCTTGATGCCCACCGGATGACTCTCGAACACCGGCGAGCAGCTCAGGTCACTCAGAAACGTATCCAGCGCATCCAGCCCTGCGCGCAGGTGCTTTTCGCGCTCGATATTGCTCCCAAGTCCGAGGAAAATGCGGGTCAGCGGCATCCGCGCTCGATCTCCACGCCCACGCCGGCAGCGGCAGCGACTGCGCCGGGCTTGGTCACTTTCAACCGCATCCAGGTGATCTTGAATTCACTCATCAGCACCTCGGCGAGACGCTCGGCAAAGGTTTCCACCAGTTGAAACTGCGCCTGTTCGGCAAACGCCTGAACCCGAGTCGACACGCTGGCGTAGTCGAGCGCCTTGCTCAGATCATCACCCGCCGCAGCAGGCCGGTTATCCCAGGCGAAAACGAGGTCCAGACGCAGGCACTGGCGAATGCCACGCTCCCAGTCATAAGCGCCGATCACTGTATCGACCTCGAGTCCGTCGATGAAAACTCTGTCCAAGCCCTACTCTCCACTGCACGACAAGGGCGCGATGCGCCGTTAGAATCAGGGCATCCTCGCCCGGAATGGTTAGCATGTTTTGGTTACTGGCGGCTTTCGCCTACCTGCTCGGCTCCGTGTCCTTCGCCATCCTGCTCAGCCGTCTGACCGGCAGCCCGGACCCGCGTGCCAGCGGTTCAGGTAACGCTGGCGCGACCAACATGCTGCGCCTGGCAGGCAAGAAACTGGCAGTGCTCACCTTGCTGGGCGATCTGTGCAAGGGCCTGCTACCTGTCGTACTTGCCAGCCTGTGCGGCCTTGAACCGATGCAGCAAGCCTGGATTGGCGTCTGCGCGGTAGTGGGCCACATGTTTCCGTTGTTCTTTCGCTTCCGCGGCGGCAAAGGCGTCGCCACTGCCGCCGGCATGCTGCTTGGCCTCTACCCACCGGCCGCCGCACTGGCGGTCACGACCTGGCTGCTGATGTTCTATCTGACCCGAACCAGTTCGCTCGCCGCCTTGGTCGCCACCCCGCTGACGCTCCCGCTACTGGCGTGGCAAGAGCCTCGCGCCTTGCTGCCGATGACCGTTTTGACACTGCTGATCGTCTGGCGTCACCGTGGCAATTTACGCGACCTGCTGGCCGGGCGCGAACGGCATTTCTGACCGCCGCTATGAAACGCACTTACCGCCGGCTCTCACTGGCCGTCAGATAGCAGGCAGTTGCTCCATCGGCCAACGCGCCTGAACGCTGATACTCAGGTCTTCCTTCTGCCCTGCCTGCAGACGCTGACAGCCCGCAAAGGCAATCATCGCGCCGTTATCGGTGCAGAACTCGGGACGCGCGTAGTAAACGTTGCCACGCAGTTCGCCGAGCATGGTTTCCAGTGACGAGCGCAATGCTTTGTTGGCGCTGACGCCGCCGGCGATCACCAGACTCTTGAGCCCGGTCTGCTTGAGCGCGCGTTTGCACTTGATGGTCAGAGTGTCGACCACCGCCTGCTGGAAGGCCAGAGCGATGTCGCAACGAGTCTGCTCGCCGTCGTCTCCAGTGCTCTGGCACTGCTGCCAGGTGTTGAGCGCGAAGGTCTTGAGACCGCTGAAGCTGAAGTCCAGGCCAGGACGGTCGGTCATCGGCCGCGGAAACACGAAACGCCCGGCAACGCCTTGAGTAGCCAACCGGGAAATCTCGGGACCGCCAGGATACTGCAGGCCCATCATCTTCGCGGTCTTGTCGAAGGCTTCCCCTGCCGCGTCGTCCAGTGTCTCGCCCAGCAACTGGTACTGGCCGATACCGTCGACCCTGACCAGCTGCGTATGACCGCCGGACACCAGCAAGGCGACGAACGGAAACTGCGGCGGCTGCTCTTCAAGCATCGGTGCCAGCAGATGGCCTTCCATATGATGGACGCCCAGCGCTGGAATATCCCAGGCGAACGCCAATGCCTGTGCGCAGGAAGCACCGACCAGCAAAGCACCTACCAGGCCCGGGCCTGCGGTGTAAGCGATAGCATCGATGTCTGTGGCGACACAGTCCGCTTCCGCCAGGGTCTGGCGAATCAGCGGCAGCATGCGCTTGACGTGATCACGCGAGGCAAGCTCCGGCACCACGCCGCCGTAGACCCGGTGCAGGTCGATCTGACTGAACAATGCATCAGCCAGCAAACCGCGTTCGCTGTCGTAAAGCGCGACGCCGGTTTCGTCGCAGGAAGTTTCTAATCCCAGTACTAACATGGGTTTGCGCCTTGTAGGGGGCAGATTTGAAGGCGCGCATGATAGTCCCCGTCCAAGGCGCCGACCAGCGGTTTTCGATCAGAGGCTTTGCATTCCTCTCAGGTAAGGGTTAACATCCGCAACCCTTAAAAACCGACGTACTTATGCGCGCTTTTGCCATGAGATGTCGACCCCGGTAATGAATGAAGGTAGCTCTGGATGCCAGCCGTCAAAGTTAAAGAGAACGAACCCTTCGACGTAGCTCTGCGTCGTTTCAAGCGCTCCTGCGAAAAAGCCGGTGT
>JARDZH010000476.1 GCA_029240955.1 Pseudomonas sp.
TTCGAAGTACTGGCCACCGGGGGCGACACTGCGCTGGGCGGCGACGACTTCGACCATGCCATCGCCAGCTGGATCATCGCTGATGCCGGCCTTTCCTCGGACATGGACCCGGCCGTGCAGCGCAGCCTGTTGCAGATCGCCTGTGCCGCCAAGGAAGCGCTGACCGATGCCGATTCGGTCGACGTGGCGTATGAAAACTGGCGTGGCGTGCTGACGCGCGAGGCGTTCAATGCGCTGATCGAGCCCATGGTAGCGCGCAGCCTCAAAGCTTGCCGCCGTGCGGTCCGTGATTCCAGCGTCGAGATTGAAGAGGTCCAGGCGGTGGTCATGGTCGGCGGGTCGACCCGCGTACCTCGTGTGCGTGAAGCCGTTGCCGAACTGTTCGGTCGCCAGCCGCTGACCACGATCGACCCGGATCAAGTGGTCGCCATTGGCGCGGCGATCCAGGCCGATACGCTGGCCGGCAACAAGCGCGACGGTGAAGAACTCCTGCTGCTCGATGTGATTCCGCTCTCGCTGGGGCTGGAAACCATGGGCGGCCTGATGGAAAAGGTGATCCCGCGCAACACCACGATCCCGGTGGCTCGCGGTCAGGAATTCACCACCTACAAAGACGGCCAGTCGGCCATGATGATCCACGTCCTGCAGGGCGAGCGCGAGCTGATCAGCGACTGCCGTTCGCTGGCGCGCTTCGAGCTGCGCGGCATCCCGGCCATGGTCGCCGGCGCTGCCAAGATTCGTGTCACCTTCCAGGTCGACGCCGATGGCCTGCTCAGCGTGTCTGCGCGGGAACTTGCGTCGGGCGTGGAAGCGAGCATTCAGGTCAAGCCGTCGTATGGCCTGACCGATGGCGAAATCGCCCGCATGCTCAAGGATTCCTTCCAGTACGCAGGTGATGACAAAGTCGCCCGCGTGCTGCGTGAACACCAGGTCGATGCCGAGCGTCTGCTCGAAGCCGTGCAAGGCGCCATGGACGCCGACGGCGAGCGCCTTCTCGACGAAGAGGAGCGCATGGTCATCAATCTGGAAATGGACCAGCTCCGTGAATTGATGCAAGGCACCGATGGCCACGCCATCGAGCAGCAGACCAAGCGTCTGTCGCAGGTGACCGACGCATTTGCCGCCCGCCGCCTTGATTCGACGGTCAAAGCCGCGCTGGCCGGGCGCAACCTGAATGAAATCGAGGATAACTGATGCCGCAGGTCATTTTTCTGCCCCACGCCGTGCTCTGCCCGGAAGGGCTGGTTGTAGAAGCCGAACCCGGCACGTCGGTTCTTGAACTTGCGCATGAGCATCACATTGAGATCGAAAGCGCCTGCGGCGGTGTCTGCGCTTGCACCACCTGCCACTGCGTGATCCGCGAGGGTTTCGACTCGCTGGAAGAGGCCGATGAGCTCGAAGAAGACATGCTCGACAAGGCCTGGGGCCTGGAAGCGCAGTCGCGTCTGTCGTGTCAGGCGGTCGTCGGAAATGAAGACCTGACGGTTGAAATTCCCAAGTATTCGCTCAACCATGCGGCCGAAGCCCCGCACTGACAAGGAGCCTGTCATGAGTCTCAAATGGGTCGATGTGCAGGAAATTGCCATTCAGCTCGCTGAGCGCCACGCGGATCTCGATCCGCTGTCGGTGAACTTCGTCAAGCTGCGCAATCTGGTGATGGAACTGCCCGATTTCGACGACGATCCGGCACGCGGCGGGGAAAAGGTTCTCGAAGCGATCCAGACGTTGTGGATCGAAGAGGCCGACTAACGTTCGGCAATGCACACAAGTTAGGCAATACACCCGAACCCGCGTATAATTCGCGGGTTTAATTTTTCGCTTCAATCACTGTTTCTGGAGTTCCACCATGGCTGTTCAACGTACTTTCTCCATCATCAAGCCTGACGCTGTTGCTAAAAACGTAATCGGCGAGATCACCACCCGCTTCGAAAAAGCCGGTCTGCGCGTCGTTGCTTCCAAGCTGAAGCAGCTGTCCAAGGCCGAAGCTGAAGGTTTCTACGCTGAGCACAAAGAGCGTGGCTTCTTCGGTGACCTGGTTGCTTTCATGATCTCCGGTCCGGTTGTCGTTCAGGTTCTGGAAGGCGAAAACGCTATCGCTCTGAACCGTGAGCTGATGGGCGCTACCAACCCTAAAGAAGCTGCTGCCGGCACCATCCGTGCTGACTTCGCCGAGTCGATCGACGCCAACGCCGTTCACGGTTCGGACTCCGAAGCCGCAGCCGCTCGCGAAATCGCTTACTTCTTCGCAGCTACCGAGGTAACCACTCGCTAAGGTCTGCCGACCGCGAGTGAAGGGTGAATTCATGATTGCATCGACTGGTAAAACTAACCTGTTGGGTCTGACTCAGCTGGAAATGGAAAAATTCTTCGACTCCATCGGGGAGAAGCGCTTCCGTGCCGGTCAGGTCATGAAGTGGATTCACCACTTTGGCGTCGACGATTTCGACGCCATGACGAATGTCAGCAAGGCCCTGCGCGAAAAGCTCAAGGCCTGTGCTGAAATTCGGGGTCCCGAAGTGGTGAGCGAGGACATTTCCAGCGACGGCACCCGCAAGTGGGTGGTGCGCGTGGAGTCCGGCAGCTGCGTCGAGACCGTCTACATTCCGCAGGGCAAACGCGGCACGTTGTGCGTTTCGTCTCAGGCGGGCTGTGCCCTGGACTGCAGTTTCTGCTCCACCGGCAAGCAAGGCTTCAACAGCAACCTCACTGCCGCCGAAGTCATCGGTCAGGTGTGGATTGCCAACAAATCCTTCGGCAGTGTCCCGGCTACCATCGACCGCGCCATCACCAACGTGGTGATGATGGGCATGGGCGAGCCGCTGCTGAACTTCGACAATGTCATCACCGCCATGCATCTGATGATGGATGACCTGGGGTATGGCATTTCCAAGCGCCGGGTGACGCTGTCCACCTCCGGCGTGGTACCGATGATCGACGAGCTGTCCAAGCACATCGATGTCTCTCTGGCCCTGTCGCTGCACGCGCCGAACGACGCGCTGCGCAACCAGCTGGTACCGATCAACAAGAAGTATCCCTTGAAGATGCTGCTCGAGTCCTGCCGCCGCTACATGTCCAATCTGGGCGAGAAGCGCGTGCTGACGATCGAGTACACCATGCTCAAGGACGTCAACGACAAGGTCGAGCACGCGGTCGAAATGATCGAGCTGCTCAAGGACACGCCTTGCAAGATCAACCTGATCCCGTTCAACCCGTTCCCGCATTCCGGTTACGAGCGTCCGAGCAACAATGCGATC
>JARDZH010000477.1 GCA_029240955.1 Pseudomonas sp.
CGAACGGTGCCAGCCAAACGTTGGCCTGCGCGCCGATGACGCCGGGCTGCAAACGGATCTGTGCACCCTGATCGCGGACTTCGCGCCCGTTCCAGTTATCGCCGAGCACCAGTAGCACCGAGTCGCTGATCGCCTGGCCGGACAAGCTCGTGCCCGCAGCGCGAAAGGTCACGGGCACGTTATGGGTATGCGAGAGCTTGAGCAGCGCTACCACTTCATCTTCCGATTCCACGCGAATCACCAGCTTGGGAATCAGCCGGTAAAAACTCGCATCGGTGCCGAACGCCAGGGTTGAAAGCGGATCGTCAAAGCGGCGCTGCTTGGGGATCAGGCGCTGAGCTTCTTGCAGGAATGCCGCGGGCAAACTCATGCATCCTCCACGATCAGTACAACGAGGTCTTTCGGGCCGTGAGCGCCGTAGGCCAGGACCTGTTCAATGTCAGCGGTCTTCGACGGTCCGGAAATCAGCAGCGCGTTGGTGGGCATGTTGGCAGCCCAGCTTTGTGCGATTTGCGCTTCATACAGGTTGTCGTAGATCTCGCTGGCCTTGAGCAGCGCAAAATGCACCGGCGGCACCAGACTCATCAGGCGTGGCTCTTCCCGAGAAGGCCAGACGATCAGGCTGCCGGTGGCGGCAATGGCGCCGCGCGTTGCGGTGAAGCTGGACGGCGTGTCGTCGAACAGCTCGGTTTTCCATTCTTCGACAGGGCGGTCGTAGTGCTTGAGCGGGGGCAGTTCGGGATGCATTGCCCAATGCTCGGTAACCCGCGCGCCGTGGGGCGTGCCTGGCGCGATCAACAAGCTGGGCAGTTGGCGATCGCGCACCAGTTCCGCCAGCCGGCGCGGCCAGTCCTGCTCGGTACACAAATGGATTTCCGTGTGCACGGCTTCCATCAACGTACGCAGCCGGGTGATACGGTCTGTCGCGGCGTAACGCCACGGTTCGGTCACCAGCGCCTCGTCGAAGTTGTCGGAAATCGGCGTGGTGCCTGTCAGGCTGGTCCGGAGCTTGGCGAGAATGTTCTGTTTCGCACTCATGACTGGTCTCCCTCCCGCTTGGACAAATGCTCCCGCGCCAACTCATGCAGCGAGCGCGAAGCGGGTTTGGGCGCGCTGTGATTCTGCGTCCAGGGGCCTACGTTGCCGGGCGTAAGGTTGCGCAGGCGCGTGGCCATCGACAGAAACGCGCGGTACAGCCCAGGCGAGGTGTTGAGTTTGGCCCACGCATTCCAGATCAAGCGTTCCTTGCGCGAGTATTTGCTGCCCTGATCGCGCATGACCCGATTGGGCGCGTCTGGCGCTTTGACGTTTTCTTCGCGCAGCCGGCGCAGCAGTGACGGGATCGGAATCTTCACTGGGCAGACTTCGCCGCACGCTCCGCACAAGGACGAAGCGCTGGGGTGATCGGGGACTTTCGCGAGACCCGCCATGTGCGGGGTGATGATCTTGCCGATGGGGCCGGGATAAACCTCGCCATAGGTATGACCGCCCACGCGGGTGTAGACCGGGCAATGATTCATGCACGCGCCGCAGCGGATGCAGTTGAGTGTCTGGCGCAGTTCGCTGTCGGCGAAGGCCTGGCTGCGGCCATTATCCAGCAGCACCAAGTGGACTTCGTCCGGGCCGTCCAGCTCGTGGGATTTGCGTGGCCCGGAAATCATGTTGACGTAGGTCGTGATCGGAATGCCGAGCGCCGAGCGGGTCAGCAAGGACAAGAGCGGCACCGTGTCGCGCAGGTTCTCGACGACTTTCTCGATGCCGGTGACCGCGATATGAACCGGCGGCACCGTGGTCACCATGCGACCGTTGCCCTCGTTTTCTACCAGCAGCAGCGTGCCGGTTTCAGCGATGGCGAAGTTGACCCCGGACACGCCGATGTCCGCTTCGAAGAATTTCTGTCGCAATACGCGACGGCCGATCTGAATCAGCTGGTCTACGTCGGTGGTGTAGTCGACGCCCAACTTGTTGTGAAACAGCTCGCCGACCTGGCCGGCGTTTTTGTGAATGGCGGGCATGATGATGTGCGACGGCTTCTCGTGGTCCATCTGCACGATGTACTCGCCCATGTCCGCTTCCAAGCACTCGACGCCACGCTGGCCGAGGAAGTCGTTCATCTCCATTTCTTCGCTGACCATCGACTTGCCCTTGATCACCTGCCGGGCTTCATGGGCTTCGACGATGGAGAGCACGATGGCGTTGGCCTCGTCCACGGTTTCGGCCCAATGCACGGTGACGCCGTTGCGGGTCAGGTTGCGTTCGAGCTGTTCGAGCAGGTCGGGCAGTTTGGACAGGGCGCGGGCGCGGATCGCGTTGCCCAGCGAACGCAGTTCTTCGCGCTCTTCCGGGTCGCTGAACGCCGCGGCGCGCTTGGTCATCAGCGAGTCCATGGCCCGGCGGAAATTGCCGCGCAGTTGCGCGTCGCCCAAGGCCTTGTGTGCACGGGCGCGAAAGTCAGGGGATTCGACTTCGACCGCAGGAATCCGGGTCTGCATGTTCATCGCTCACCTCCGGTTCGTTGCCACAGAAAACTTGCCAGGTGCTGACCACGCAGCGCTTCCTGTTGTTTTTCCAGCGCGCCGTTGATGTTCATCAGACAGCCGCAGTCGGCGGTGAGAATCTGATCGGCGCCGGTTTCTTTCAGAGCACGAGTTTTGTCGGCGACCATCGCGCCGGAAATGTCTGGCATCCGCACGCTGAAAGTCCCACCGAACCCGCAGCATTCGCTTTCATGATCGTGATCGACGCGTTCGACATTGCCCAGTTGGGCCAGCAGTTCGCGCGCGTGCAGATGGGTGTTCATTTCCCGGCGAGCCGAGCATGACGTGTGCAGCGCGATGCGCGTCGGCTGCCCGCGGTCGTTGAATTGGGTCTTGCAGACCAGCAACAGAAATTCGGTGAGCTCAAAGGTGCGCTCGGCGAGATTGCGTACTTGTTCCAGCGTATCCGGCTCATCCTTGAACAGATCGGCGTAGTGCTCCCGAAGCATTCCGGCACAGGAACCGGAGGGCACCACAACCGGGTAGTCTCCGGCGAACAGCGCCAGTTGCGCGCGGGCAACCTCTCGCGCCTGCTCGGTGTAGCCAGAGGTGTAGGCCGGCTGTCCGCAGCACGTTTGCCCTTGTGGATAAATCACTTGAATGCCTTCCCGTTCCAGCAGACGAATCGCGTCCAGACCTGCCTCGGGAAAGAACAGATCGACCACGCACGTTCCGAACAGATACACCTGTTGCGGCTTCACCGTCGGGTATTGG
>JARDZH010000478.1 GCA_029240955.1 Pseudomonas sp.
ACCTGCGATGCGTTGGTACAACACCGTCAGTGTAGGAGCGAGCTTGCTCGCGATCGGCTGCGCAGCAGCCGTAAACGTCACAAACTCCGCGCCGATCCCGTCGCGAGCTACCGCTCCCTCCCACAAACCTGCGTACACCTGCGATGCGTTGGTACAACACCGTCAGTGTAGGAGCGAGCTTGCTCGCGATCGGCTGCGCAGCAGTCATAAACGTCACAAACTCCGCGCCGATTCCGTCGCGAGCTACCGCTCCCTCCCACAAACCTGCGTCCACCTGCGATGCGTTGGTATACCACCGTCACTGTGGGAGGGAGCGATAGCTCGCGACGCGCGAGTCAGGACACAACAGATCCATCGCCCTCCACAACGCCATCGCGGGCAAGCGCGCTTCTGCAGATCCGCGCCGAACCTGTAGGAGCCAGCTTGCTGGCGAGAGGCCGGTGCACCCGCTGCGATCAGTCCCGCAAGTCGGACTCGTGAATCGGTTGGTCCCGATGCGTTGCGCGCTGGTACTGAGCGGGCCAGGTCGCTTTGCGCCCGCCCAGATCATCATCGGCGTGCAGCGCCCAGTACGGGTCACGCAGCAGCTCGCGGGCGAGCAGGATGATGTCCGCCTGACCGGTCCGCAGAATGTGCTCCGCCTGCGCAGGCTCAGTGATCATGCCCACAGTACCGGTCGCGATGCCTGACTCCTTGCGCACACGCTCGGCAAAGCGGGTCTGGTAGCCGGGACCCACGGGGATTTCCGCACTGGCCGCCGTACCGCCGGACGATACATCGACCAGATCGACGCCCAGCGCTTTCAAGCGACGCGCCAGTTCCACAGTCTCATCAGGGTTCCAGCCGTCCTCGACCCAATCGGTCGCCGACACCCGCACAAACACCGGCAATTCCTCCGGCCAGATGTCGCGAATGGCCTGAGTCACCTGCAAGGTCAGGCGGATACGGTTTTCGAACGAGCCGCCGTACTGGTCGGTGCGCTGGTTGCTCAGCGGCGACAGGAACTGATGCAACAGATAGCCGTGTGCGGCATGCACTTCGACCACCTTGAAGCCTGCGACCAGCGAGCGACGCGCAGCATCCACGAACGCCTGGATCACGTCCTGGATCTGCGCCTCGGTCAGTTGCAACGGCGCCGTATGCTGAGGATCGAATGCAATCGCCGATGGGCCAACCGGCGTCCAGCCACCTTCGCTCTGCGGCACGCTGCCATGCTTGCCCAGCCACGGACGCCAGGTGCTGGCCTTGCGTCCGGCATGCGCCAGCTGAATGCCAGCCACGCCGCCCTGAGCGGTAATGAAGCGCGTGATGCGTTGCAGCCCCTCGATCTGCTCGTCTTTCCACAGCCCCAGATCCTCGGGCGTGATTCGACCGTCTTCGGTCACCGCCGTGGCTTCTGTGATGATCAGGCCGGCTCCGCCCACCGCACGGCTGCCGAGATGCACCAGATGCCAGTCATTGGCAAACCCGTCGGCGCTTGAGTATTGGCACATCGGCGACACGGCGATGCGATTGGGCAGAGTCAGTTGGCGCAGGGTATAGGGTTCAAGCAGCAGGCTCATGGCGACCTCTCGAGTTGAAAATCAGGCGTCCAGATTCTTTTTTCGTAGACAGAGCCTAGTCGACAACTCGGGGGTCAGCGGGGTTCCAGCTCAACGCGGCGCGATGTGCGCCACCAGCAACTGCACGGTTTCATTACCGCGAAACTCGTTGAGATCGAGCTTGTAAGCCAGTTCGACCCAACGAATGGTCGGGTTGGGCCAGATGTCGCGGTCGACACCAAAGGCGATGCCGTCGAGCTTCACGGTGCCGCATTCGGTTCGCAGGACCATCTTGAGATGGCGTTCACCAACGACTCGCTGCTCGACCAGTTCGAACACCCCATGGAACAACGGCTCGGGGAAATGTTGCCCCCAAGGGCCGGCATTGCGCAGCGCCCGCGCCAGCTCCAGGTGAAACTCTTCAACGGCCAGCGAACCGTCGGACAACAGGCGCCCGGTCAGGTCTTCTTCGCACAGCTGACGGCGCACTTCCAGGTCGAACGCTTCGGCGAATGCCGGAAAGTTTTCTTCAGGCAGCGACAAGCCCGCGGCCATGGCGTGGCCGCCGAATTTGCTGATCAGATTCGGATGTCGTGCAGCGACGGCGTCCAGCGCATCTCGAATATGAAAGCCCGGCACAGAACGCGCCGAACCCTTGAGCACACCTTCCCCCGCGCTGGCGAACGCAATGGTCGGGCGGTGATAACGCTCTTTGAGGCGCGACGCCAGAATGCCGATCACGCCCTGGTGCCATTCGGCGTCGAACAGGCACAGGCCGAACGGCATGGACTCGACCGGCAGGTCCTTGAGCTGGGCCAGCGCTTCACGCTGCATGCCTTGCTCGATGGACTTGCGGTCCTGATTGAGTTCGTCCAGCTGCACCGCCATTTCGCGGGCCAGCACCGGGTCTTCACACAGCAGGCATTCGATACCCAGACTCATGTCGTCCAGTCGACCGGCCGCGTTGAGGCGTGGCCCGAGAATGAAACCGAGGTCTGTCGACGTAATACGTGACGGCTCGCGGCGGGCGACTTCCAGAATCGCACGCAGCCCCGGACGTGCGCGGCCTGCGCGGATACGCATCAGACCTTGATGAACCAGAATGCGATTGTTGGCGTCGAGCGGCACGACGTCGGCAACGCTGCCCAGTGCCACCAGGTCCAGCAACTCGCCCAGATTCGGCTGGGCCCGCTGGTTACGTTCGAACCAGCCGATCTCGCGCAGACGCGCGCGCAGCGCCATCAGCACATAGAAAATGACGCCGACACCGGCCAGCGACTTGCTGGGAAACTCGCAGCCCGGCTGGTTCGGATTGACGATGGCATCGGCTGCCGGCAGTTCGTGGCCGGGCAAGTGGTGATCGGTGACCAGCACGCTGAGCCCCGCAGCCTTGGCTGCCGCCACGCCCTCGACGCTGGAAATGCCGTTGTCGACGGTGATCAGCAATTGCGGGCGGCGCTGCAGGGCGACCTCGACGATTTCAGGCGTCAGGCCGTAGCCGTACTCGAAGCGGTTGGGCACCAGATAATCGACATGCGCCGCACCCAGCAAACGCAGACCCAGCACTCCGACGGTGCTGGCGGTCGCGCCGTCGGCATCGAAGTCGCCGACGATCAACAGCCGCTGCCGCTGCTCAAGCGCCGTCACCAGCAAGTCGACGGCCGCGTCGATGCCTTTAAGCTGTTGATACGGGATCAGCCGCGCCAGGC
>JARDZH010000479.1 GCA_029240955.1 Pseudomonas sp.
AATAAGTTGATCCGTGCCATCAGTCGAAGCTCCTCAGGGCCAGGCCGCAGGCAATCATCAGCGCAGGGGCGTCGCTTGCCAGCGCGCCGGCATTGACTCTGGAACTCAACGCCATGTCAGCGAAAGGATTGGCCACCAGCGTCGGCGTGCCGAGACGCTTCTGGATCAAGTGCTCCAGCCCCGCAATGGACGCCGAACCCCCGGCCAGCATGATGTAATCGACCGAGTTGTACTGACCAGCCGCGAAAAAGAACTGCAGCGAGCGCGAGACCTGCTGCACCAGCGCGTCCTTGAACGGGTCCAGAACCTCGGTGACGTAGTCGTCCGGAAGCCCGCCCTGCTTCTTGGCAAGCCCGGCTTCTTCCACTGAAAGGCCATAGCGGCGCTGGATTTCTTCAGTCAACTGGCGCCCGCCGAACAGCTGTTCGCGGGTGTAGATAATGCGCCCATGATGCAGAACGCTCAGAGTGGTCATGGTGGCGCCGATGTCGACCACGGCCACCGTCAGCTCTTCATGACCGCTGCCCAACTGCGCCGCAAGCAGTCCGAAGGATCGCTCCAGCGCGTAGGCCTCCACGTCGACGACTTTCGCGGTCAGACCGGCCAGCGCCAGCGCAGCCTCGCGGACCTCGACGTTTTCCTTGCGGCAGGCGGCGAGCAGGACTTCGACGCGCTCGGGGTTGCGCACCGAATAGCCCTGCACTTCGAAATCGATGGCGACTTCTTCAAGGGGATAAGGGATGTACTGATCGGCTTCCAGCTTGAGCTGGTTTTCCATGTCGTCATCGGACAGGCCGGCGTCCATCTCGATGGTCTTGGTGATGACCGCAGAACCTGCCACCGCGACCGCTACCGCGCGGGTGTTGGTCTTGGCTTTCACCAGTACTCTGGACAGGGCATTGCCGACTCCTTCGAGCTCGGCGATGTTCTTTTCGACGACGGCATTCAGCGGCAGCGGTTCTACCGCGTACGACTCGACCTTGTAACGTGTGCCGGAACGACTCAATTCAAGGAGCTTGACCGAGGTAGAACTTATATCGATCCCTAGAAGGGTGTTGGCCTTCTTACTGAAGAGTTCGAACACAACCTGATTCCTTTGAGTTTCCGTCACTTACGGAGTTATTACGTAGCTGCACCACTACCGGCAGCCTTGACAGTAGCGCAAATCACGCGTCGGGACGAAAAATGCTTATAATGCCCGGCGTTTTTTTCATTTGCCAAAGCTTCAAGGCATGTTCATTTGTAAATGCCTGCGCTCCATTCATCTCTTTGCGGAAATCCAAAAGCCTTGATACGCGTGCTGAAATTTCTCTGGTGGTCTCTCGTAGCAGTGTTCTGCGCACTGTTGCTCGGCCTGAGCGGCGCCTTCCTCTACCTGAGCCCCAATCTGCCCTCTGTCGAAGCTTTGCGAAGCATCCAGCTGCAGATCCCGCTGCGCGTCTACAGCAGCGACGGCAAGCTGATCGCCGAATTTGGGGAAATGCGTCGCACGCCAATCCGGTTCGCCGAAATCCCACCCAATTTCATCAACGCCCTGTTATCGGCCGAAGACGACAACTTCGCCAATCACTATGGCGTCGACCCCAGCAGCCTGATGCGCGCGGCCACCCAGCTGGTCAAGAGCGGCCACATTCAGTCGGGCGGCAGTACCATCACCATGCAGGTGGCGAAGAACTTCTTCCTCACCAGCGAACGAAGCTTCTCACGTAAAACCACCGAAATCCTGCTGGCCCTGCAGATCGAGCGCCAACTGACCAAGGACGAGATCCTTGAGCTCTACGTCAACAAGATCTACCTGGGCAACCGTGCCTACGGGATCGAAGCGGCGGCGCAAGTCTACTATGGCAAGTCGATTCGCGATGTAAGCCTTGCGCAAATGGCGATGATCGCCGGTTTGCCCAAGGCGCCGTCGCGCTTCAACCCGCTGGCGAACCCGGTCCGCGCCAAAGAGCGCCGCGACTGGATTCTGGGCCGCATGTACCGCTTGGGCAAGATCGATCAGACGGCCTACCAGGCTGCCTTGAACGAACCGCTGAACGCCAGCTATCACGTGCCGACGCCTGAAGTCGACGCGCCTTACATCGCTGAAATGGCGCGCGCCGAAATGGTCGGCCGTTACGGCAGCGCAGCCTATACCGAAGGCTTCCGCGTCACGACCACGGTTTCCAGTGATCTGCAGGAACACGCCCGTCTGGCGGTTCGTCGCGGTCTCATCGAATACGATCAGCGTCACGGCTATCGCGGTCCTGAAAGCCGCTTCCCGGGCATGACGCGTGCAGGCTGGACTCAAGAGCTGACCAAGCAGCGCACCATCAACGGCCTGGAAGCCGCCATCGTCACCCAGGTGGACAAGACCGGCCTGCGCGTTCTGACCCGCAATGGCGAGGAAGAAGAGACCATCGACTGGGCCAGCATGAAGTGGGCGCGTCCTTACCTGAACACCAACAGCATGGGCGCCAACCCGCGTCAGCCCGCTGACGTGGCCAAGGTCGGCGATCTGATCCGCGTCCTTCGTCAGGACGACGACACGCTGAAATTCGCCCAGGTTCCGGCTGCACAAAGCGCGCTGGTCTCGCTGGACCCGCAGAACGGCGCCATTCGCGCGCTGGTGGGCGGTTTCGCCTTTGAGCAGAGCAACTACAACCGCGCTACGCAGGCCAAGCGTCAGCCGGGCTCAAGCTTCAAGCCATTCGTCTACAGCGCCGCGCTGGACAACGGCTATACCGCGTCGAGCCTGGTCAACGATGCGCCGATCGTGTTCGTGGACGAGTATCTGGACAAGGTCTGGCGGCCAAAGAACGACACCAACACGTTCCTCGGCCCGATCCGTTTGCGTGAAGCGCTGTACAAGTCTCGCAACCTGGTTTCGATCCGCCTGCTGCAGGCGCTGGGCGTCGACAGCACGATCGACTACATCACCCGATTCGGCTTCGCTAAACAGGACTTGCCGCGCAACCTGTCGCTGGCCCTGGGCACTGCGACACTGACGCCGATGGAGATCGCAACCGGCTGGAGCACCTTCGCCAACGGCGGTTACAAGGTCAATTCCTACCTGATCCAGACGATCGAAAACCGTGACGGCCAGATGCTGTTTGCCGCCAATCCGCCAAGCGTACCGGCCACCGACGTCAAGCCTGCGACTGATACCTCGACATTCGCGGTCAATGACAGCGCGAGCCTGAGCACTACGGCTGCTGGAACAAATGGCGAGCCGCAAGTGCCGGCTGTTGCCGAGCGCATCG
>JARDZH010000480.1 GCA_029240955.1 Pseudomonas sp.
GGCCCACTTCCACCCATTTACGATCAATTCCGCGAATCGCTGCCACGCCGTTGAGGTACACGGGAAAGAATGCCCCGATGGCGATCAACACCACTTTCGACACCTCACCAATCCCGAGCCACAGCAGCAGGAGCGGTACCCAGGCCAGACTCGGAATCGAGCGCAGCCCGGCAAAAGTCGGCTCCAGATAAGCCTCGGCCTCGCGACTCAGGCCGACCCAGGCCGCAAACACCAGCGCCAGGCTCGCGCCAATGAAAAAGCCCGCCAGCACGCGCAGCAGGCTGGCACCGATGTGCTTCCACAAGGCGCCGTTTGCCAGATCCGTCAGCGTGAGCGCCACTTCGCTGGGTGCCGGCATCTGGTAGGAAGGCAGCCAGCCAATCCGCACCACGCATTCCAGCACCACGAGAATGACCGCCGGCAGCACCAGGCCTTTCAAGGAGCGTGCATATCGCCGACCGTTTCCGGGCACACTGGCTTGTGCAGGCCGGGTTGAGGCTTCCCATTGCTTGCTTTTGCTGGCGTCCATCACTGGCCAATCACGTCTTTGCCGAATGAGGGATCGATAAGCTCGTCCACCACCTGATCAACGTTGACGCCTTTGCGCACCAGCGCTTCGGACACCAGGATCGGCGCCGCCGCCTTGGATGCAGCAATGTCTTTGTCCGTCAGCTGCGGGTTGTCGAGATCGGTGCGGGACAGCTGCAGCTTGGCGACTTCAAGCGGCAGGCCGGATTCGGTCGCCAACAGTTTTGCCAACTCTTCGGGATGTTGACGCGACCATTCCCGCGCCTGCTCGTACGCTTTCAGCACAGTGGCAACTGCTTGCGGATGCTCTTTGGCGTAGGTTTCGGTCACGCTGACCACGCCGTAGCTGTTGAAGTCCTTGTTGCGATACAGCAGGCGCGAACCGGCCTGGAGTTCGCTGGCGGCCATGTGCGGATCAAGCCCGGCCCACGCGTCAACATCGCCTTTTTCCAGCGCCACGCGGCCGTCCGGATGCTGCAGGTGCAACAGCTCGACATCGTCTTTCTTCAAGCCAGCCTGCTGCAGTGCCCTTAGCGTGAACAGATAAGGGTCAGTGCCTTTGGTGGCGGCGATTTTCTTGCCTTTGAGCTCTGCGACGCTTTTGAGCGGGGAATTCTTGGCCACCACAAAGGCTGTCCATTCTGCACGGCTGTACACGTACACCGACTTGATAGGGCTGCCGTTGGCCCGCGCCAGGACTGCCGACAAGCTGGCGGAGGACGCGAAATCCACACTGCCGCTGTTCAGGTATTCCAGCGAACGGTTGCTGCCCTGGCTCAGTACCCAGGTGACTTTGGCCTCGGGCAGTGCTTTTTCCAGCCAGCCGTAATGCCGAAGCGCGAGGCTGACCGGCGAGTAATAGGCGTAGTCGAGCCGGACTTCGGAAGGCGGAGCCTCGGCGGCCTGAGCAGCGGCTTGCAGACTCATGGCAATCGCGCATGCCGTCACCAGGCCCTTGGCGATTCGGAAAACAGGGTTAACAGGCAAATTGAGCGACGGCAGCTTCATGAGTACGGTCCGTTGGATAAGGGCAGGGCTTCTTTCCAAGGCGTATTGCAGAGGTCATGCCATCGCTGGAGAGCTGGTTTCATTGGGTGAAACCTGGCAAACGATGCAGGTGTGTGCTCGCTGGAGAACAGAGTGTTGAATCGCTGTTGCTCAGGAGACAGTAGGTGCTGCCTGAGGCGTTTCAGACACATTTTCGAACATCTGAGGGCGTCATTTGCAGCTGGCAATGCAACATCGCTGGGATTCTGGACTCCTATCGTCCGTATTCTTCATATCGACATATTGGCGAACTAGGCTCTAGGGATGTTCAAGCACCTGTAATCGATTGATCCTCAAGGACTACACGGGCCGCGAACCCGCTCAGGGCAGGCATTTTCGCAGCAGCGACAGCTGACTTCCGATAACCGCATACCGGGTTCAGAAAAAAAATGACGACTTCGAAACCTCTTCTTTCAGGCCGGCTGCAGCGCCGTTTGGCCTGGCTTTTCCTCCCCATGCTGCTCATCGCGTCCGCCGTGTTCTGGTTTTCAATGGGCGGTGGAGTGCACGCAGAACCTAAAAACGGCACTCAGACGCTGGTCTTCCTGCGTCACGCTGAGAAGCCAGCCATGGGGCTTGGCCAGTTGAATTGTCAGGGCCTCAATCGTGCCCTGGAACTCTCGGAAGTCCTGCCTCGGGAGTTCGGCAAGGCGGATTACATATTTGCGGCGAACCCCGGCCGCCATGTGGAAGAGGGCGAAGGCGACCTTTCCTACAGTTACGTTCGGCCCTTGATGACGGTCGGGCCTAGCGCGATCAAGCTGGGCCTACCGGTCAACATCGACTTCGGCGCCAACGACACCAGCGATCTGGCCGAAGAGCTGATGCGCGACAAATACCGCAATGCAACGATTTATACCGCGTGGTCCCACGGTTACCTGCCGGACCTGATCAATGCCGTCGCCAAGGAAGCATCCGGCAAACGGATGACGCTGGTGGACGACTGGACCGGCGATGATTTCGATTCGGTAGTGGTGGTGACCCTGCAATGGCACGACGGCAAGGCGACGCTGGATTACCAGAACCACAAGCAGGGTCTGAACGACGGTGCTCATACCTGCCCGAACGCCACCTGATGCTCGTTTCTTCTGACCGTAACAAATAAGCGCTAGCCAGAAAAACCGCCATGGAGTACAAATGTACTCCATGAGCACATTATCTCCCCGACGCACTGCAATCCTGACCTTCATTCGCGACCGCATCGCGCAGCAGGGGCAATCACCGAGCCTGGCGGAAATCTCCGAGGCCTTCGGCTTTGCCTCGCGCAGTGTGGCGCGCAAACATATTCTGGCGCTCACCGAGGCCGGTCTGATTGAGGTCGTGCCCAATCAGGCGCGCGGTATCCGTCTGGTACAGACCGGACCACGTCCCGAAATGCTGGAAATCCCGGTGCTCGGCCGTGTGGCCGCCGGCGCGCCGATCGGGCCGGACCTGGACCTGCATGACACGCTGATGCTGGATCGCAGCACCTTCTCACGTATTCCGGATTACCTGCTGCGGGTGCGCGGCGATTCAATGATCGAAGACGGCATCCTCGATGGTGATCTGGTGGGCGTGTTGCGCAACCCGCAGGCCAACGACGGGCAGATCGTTGTAGCGCGACTGGACGGCGAGGTCACCATCAAACGCCTGCAACGCACCCATGACGCGATCAGTCTGCTGCCA
>JARDZH010000481.1 GCA_029240955.1 Pseudomonas sp.
GAGCCGAGTCAGCGTTGCGGCCGGGAGGCCGTTTGCAACGCGTGCCCCCGGAGCGACGCCGGAAGGAGGGAATCCCGCCTGCAGGCGGGACTACCCGGAGCAATGGCTTTGCCCACTTTTGGCCGAAACCAAAGTGGGTCGGCCGTAAGGGCCGAAACCAAACGCCCAGCACACGCGGAAACGGATATGCCCACAGATTCATCAACCCATTGGAATCCGGTGCACCAGTTTTGCTGCCGTTTCACGGCAGATCGCGACCAAGGTCGCTCCTACGGGGCAGCGGATGTACCGGCCCGGTCGCGGGCAAGCGCGCTCCTGCGGACAGTGTGGGAGGGAGCGCAGCTCGCGACGAACGATAACGCGGTGTGCCTGATGTACGCAGCTCGACAGCTACCCCTCCAACAACCGATACCCCACCCCCGCCTCCGTCACGATAAAACGCGGAGCGGTCGGGTCATCGGCGAGCTTCTGGCGCAGGTGGCCCACCACGATCCGCAGATAATGCGTATCCTCCGTATGCGTCGGCCCCCAGATATCCTTCAGCAACTGCTGCTGCGTGATAACCCGCCCCGGATGCCGCGCAAGTTGCGCCAGCACCGCAAACTCCTTGCGAGTCAGCGCGACCTCCACATCATCCAGCAGCACCCGCCGATAGGCGAGATCCACCGTCAGCTGGCCATTTCTGAACACAGCCTGCGGCGCCTCACCGCCCGGCACCTGACGCAACAACGCGCGAACCCGCGCCAGAAACTCCTGGATGCCGAAAGGCTTGGTCACGTAATCGTTGGCGCCGGCATCCAGCGCCATGACTTTCTGCGACTCACTGGCGCGCACCGACAGCACCAGCACCGGCACCGCCGACCATTCGCGAAACTCGCTCAGCACCTGCTGACCATCCATGTCCGGCAGCCCGAGGTCGAGCACCAGCAAGTCCGGTTTGCCCAGCGCTGCCTGGCTCAAGCCCTCGGCACCGGTCGCGGCCTCCAGCACCTTGTAGCCCTGGGACGCCAGACTGATGCGCAGGAACTTGCGAATCTGCGGCTCATCGTCGATGACCAGGAGGGTGTGCGTCTGACTCATGTGCGCCGCGCCGTTGCGAAGTCAAAAAGAGGCGCAAGATTAACCCGGAATCGTCTCATGAATAGTCCTGCGTTTCAGTGTCGGGCTGGTGCTGGAGCGGCAGATGCAAGGTAATGCAGGTGCCCCGCCCGTCGAGACCTTCGCTCACGCTGACCCGGCCGCCGTGCGCGCCGATCATGCCCTGACAGATCGCCAGCCCGAGCCCGGTCCCCTGCCCGCCACGATCGCCTCGCGCGGCGGTGTAGAACATGTCGAAGATCTTCGCACGCTCGTCTTCCGGAATGCCCGGTCCCTGGTCGCTGACCGCGAAGAACAGTTCGCCTTCCGCCAGCCCGGCCTCGACCTGCAACCGCCCGCCTGCAGGCGAAAACCGGGCAGCGTTCTCCAGCACGTTGACCAGCGCCTGCTCGATCAGCGCGGCGTGGACGTACAGCAGCGGCAGTTCGGCAGGCACCTGAGTGACAAGCTGCAAAGGCGCGGTCACGGCGCGCAGCCGGCCCAGCGCGCTGCCAACGATGTCGGCCGGAGACACCCAGTCGCGTGCCAGTTTCAAAGCGCCGTGTCCCAGCCGCGTCATGTCCAACAGGTTCTGAATGTAGCGGTCCAGCCGCTCGGCTTCGTCACGGGTGCCCTCCAGCAATTCACGACGGTCCGCGAGCGGGATCGCCTCGCCCAGCGCGAGCAGGCTGTCGATGCTGCCGCGCATGGAGGTCAGCGGCGTGCGCAAGTCGTGGGACACGGAGGCCAGCAGAGCGCTGCGCAATTGTTCGGTCTCGCCATGCAGGCGCGCCGCCTCCAGTTGCTCGGCCAACTGCGCGCGGGCGAGCGCCTGCGCCAGCGGTTGAGCCAGCGCCGCGAGCAGACGCCGGTGCTGCGCGGTGAAGGCATGCCCTTCCCGCGGACAGACGCCAAGCAGTGCCAGCGGACCTTCCTCGGCGGACAGCGGCCACCACCACCAACGCCCCGACGGCAAGGTGCCGGTGCCGCAACCGGCGGCCTGATCGTGCTGCCAGGCCCAGTCGGCCGCAGCGCGTTCGGCTTCGGAAAGCTGCACCGGCGCACCGCTTTCCACTGTCCAGCCCCCTTGGGTGTCGGGCCCCATCAAGCAGACCTGCAACGTGCGCCACCCGCTGAAGTGCTGTTCGGCAGCGTTGAGCACTGCCTGGCGGTCGGTGGCGGAGGTCATTTTGCGCGACAGGTCGAGCAGTTCGCTGGTCTGCTCCTGGGTGTCGCGCAACGCTTGCAGCTGTTGGCGCTGGCGAGCGGCGAGCTTGCCGGTAAGTCCCGACATGAGCAGAAAGAACAGCAAGGTCAGCACGTCTTCTTCGCGCTGGATGCTCAGGGAAAAGTTGGGCGGGATGAACAGGAAGTCGTACGCCAGAAACGACAGCGCGGCGCACACCAGCGCCGGACCGATGCTGCTGCGCACGGCGACCAGCAGCACGGCGGCGAGGAAAATCAGCGAAATGTTCGGCAGCGCCAGAAGCCCCGCCACGCCCCAGGCCAGCGCACTTGCGAGCAACGTAGCGATAACCGCCAGGCCGTAATCGAACCAGACCAGTTCGCGGGTCGGACGGCTGCGCACGCGCTCGGGGGCGCGCTCGCTGTGGTCGAGCACACTGATTTCCAGACCATGCCCCTCGCGCAGCAAACGCGCGCCGACGCCGCCACCCAGAACGCGTCGCCGCCAGCGTCGCCGGGACTGTCCGACCATCACCAGACTGGCGCGCCGCTCGGCGGCGTGTTGCAGCAGGGTCCGGGCCACTTCACCGGCGCGCAGCGACACGACTTCCCCGCCCAACCGCTCGGCCAGCTGTTGAGCGCTTTGCAGGTGCGTGCGGGCCTGTTCGTCCAGCGGCTGGCCGTCGTCGACGTGCACCGCGCTCCACGGCAGATGCCGGCGCTGCGCAACCCGGCTGGCGTGGCGCACCAGATGATCGGCACTGGCATCGCCGTCAATACCGACCAGCAGACGACCGCGCACCGCAGGCGCCGCTTGCCCCAGCTGTCGATAACCCTGGGCGAGGTCGTTGTCGACCTGCGCGGCCGCCGTCTGCATAGCGAGTTCACGCAACGCGGTGAGATTGGTCTGGGTGAAGAAAGCATCGATGGCGGCTCGCGCCTGCTCCGGCACGTAGACCTTGCCGTCGCGCAGCCGC
>JARDZH010000482.1 GCA_029240955.1 Pseudomonas sp.
GGTACAGGCCAATGCTGTCCCAGCGCTGCAGAGTTTGCGGCTCGCGCTGGGGCAGGCCGGCCTTCATTGGGAAGGCGGTGTCCGGAAGGTTTAGCGTGGATTTATAATCGGTCATTTCAGGCTCTTGATTTGGATATGCATGCAAAATGTCTGCGCTTGTTCATGCGGCGTTGCGGGCTGTCTCGACATGCTCATTTACTCACGTAAACTCCGCTTTCTCGCCACCCCGCGCCTTGCCTGACCTTCGCTCGACCATATTTCATACACATCCGTCAGGTTAACCATGCCAATGGGCACGGGCGGCGGCGACGTCCGCATTGATCGCCGTCTTGAGCGCCTCCAGAGAGGCAAAACGCTGCTCATCACGCAGCTTGTGGTGGAAAGCCACCGTCAGACGCCGGCCATAGAGATCACCGGCAAAATCCAGAAGATGCACCTCGAGGTGGGCGCTGCCATCACCGGCCACGGTCGGACGTACACCAATGTTGGCGACACCCGGCCAGGCCTTGCCGTCGATCTCCGTGCTGACCAGATACACCCCGGTCAGCGGCACGCGACGGCGCTTGAGCTGCACGTTGGCCGTGGGCGTACCCAACTGGCGCGCCAGCTTCTGGCCGTGCAATACCCGCCCGGTTATCCGGAACGGGCGACCGAGCAAACGCTCGGCGAGAGTGAAGTCCGCATTGGCCAGCGCGTTACGCACCTTGGTGCTGCTGACGCGGACTCCGTCGATCTCGACGGTCTGTGCCGCTTCGACGGAAAACCCGTGAGTATTTCCCGCTTGCTGCAAAAAGTCGAAGTCGCCGACCCGGTCGCAGCCAAAACGGAAATCGTCACCGACTTCCAGATGCTGGATACCCAGGCCATCGATCAGCACCGCTTCGACGAAATCTGCAGCGCTCAGCTTGCTCAACCGCTGATTGAAGGACAGACACAGAACCCGGTCAACGCCTTCGGCGGCGAACAGTTCGAGCTTGTCGCGCAGACGCGTCAGACGTGCGGGCGCCGTCTCGGGTGCGAAGAACTCACGCGGCTGCGGCTCGAAAATCACCACGCAGCTGGGCACGCCCAACTCGACTGCACGCTCGCGAAGCCGGGCCAGAATAGCCTGGTGGCCGCGATGTACACCGTCGAAGTTGCCAATCGTGGCGACGCAGCCCCTATGTTGGGGGCGCAGATTGTGGAGGCCTCTGACCAGCTGCATAACGCACTTCTTGCTCATAAAGTGGCCGATTATAACCACACACGGCCGTGGACGACAGGCAACACGCCAAGGCCCGATCACAGCCGCCGGCACGCAGTGCGATAAACCGACGGCCACCCTTCGAATAAGTGCCTACATGATCGCCTTGCGGGCGAAATGACGCAGACGAAAACCCATTAACAACAGCATGACGAAATAGGTAACCACACCGGCGACGACAAGAACACCCAGGCGCAGGAATCGTTCGAGCATAAGCCCTTGATCCCAGGCCGGCATCAACTGCATGAGCCCCAGCAACACCGCCGACATCACCGCAACGGCGACCAGCAGCTTGATGAGAAACTTCGTCCAGCCCGGTTGCGGCTGAAACAGATCCTGACGGCGCAACTGCCAGAACAGCAACCCGGCATTGATGCACGCGCCGACGCTGATCGCCAACGCCAGCCCCGCATGCTGCAACGGCACGATGAAAGCGAGGTTGAGCAGCTGGGTCACGATCAGCGTGAATATCGCGATCTTGACCGGTGTGCGGATGTTCTGTTGAGCATAGAAACCGGGCGCGAGCACCTTGATCAGAATGATCCCCAACAGGCCGACCGAATAGGCGATCAACGCACGCTGGGTCATCGCCGCATCCAGCGCATCGAATTTGCCGTACTGGAACAGCGAAACGGTCAGCGGTTCGGCCAGCAACCCCAGCGCCAGCGTACAAGGCAGCACCAGCACAAAGCACAGGCGCAGCCCCCAATCGAGGATTCGCGAGTATTCCTGGCGGTCCTTCTGGGCATAGGTCTTGGAAAGAATCGGCAAAAGAATCGTACCCAGCGCCACGCCCAACACGCCGGAAGGCAACTCCATCAAGCGGTCGGCATAGTACATCCACGACACCGAACCTGCGACCAGGAACGAGGCAAAAATCGTGTTGATGATCAGAGAAATCTGACTGACGGACACCCCGAGTATTGCAGGCAGCATCTGCCGCATGACCCGCCAGACGCCCGAGTCGCGCACATTGAGGCGCGGCAGCACCAGCATGCCGATTTTCCTGAGATGCGGCAGTTGATACAGCAGTTGCAGCAGACCGCCCGCCAGAACGGCCCAGCCCAGTGCCATGACGGGCGGGTCGAAATACGGCGTCAGGAACAGGGCGAACACGATCATGCTGACGTTCAGCAGAGTCGGCACGAAGGCCGGCACGGAGAAGCGGTTCCAGGTGTTGAGAATCGCGCCGGCCAGCGACGACAGCGAAATCAGCAATATATAAGGAAAGGTCACCCGCAGCAGATCAGCTGTCAGCTCGAATTTTTCCGGGGAATCGACAAAGCCCGGCGCTGTAGCCCAGATCACCCAGGGCGCGAACACGACGCCCAGCAGAGTGACCAGCGCAAGCGCCAGCGTCAGCAGGCCTGTGACATAGGCCACGAACGTTCGCGTGGCCTCCTCGCCCTGCTGGCTCTTGTATTCAGCCAGGATCGGTACGAAGGCCTGGGAAAACGCACCTTCGGCGAAGATCCGCCGCAGCAGGTTGGGCAGTTTGAACGCGATGAAAAAGGCATCCGTGGCCATGCCGGCGCCGAACGTACGGGCAATGATCGTATCCCGGATGAATCCCAGGACGCGGGACAGCATGGTGATGGAGCTGACGGCAGCCAGTGACTTGAGTAGGTTCATGTGATGAATCGTGTGCCTTGGCCAGAAGGATCTGCGTTCGAGCGACCCATTTATGCGATACTGCGCGCCGCGAACGGCCCGAAGTCGAAGCACGCGAGTTTACAGGTCGCAAGCCGGAAATGAATCCTCCGGAAAAATGTAGCGACCACTCAGCGGAACACCTGAACTGCCCTTGACAACCCTTCAAGTCATCGGCATGATTCGCGGCCTATTTTGTTCGCTATTTCACAAAGTCTTTCGAGGAGCTCGACGGTGGCCAACACACCTTCCGCCAAAAAACGTGCAAAACAGGCTGAGAAGCGTCGCAGCCACAACGCCAGCCTGCGTTCCATGGTTCGTACCTACATCAAGAATGTAGTTACATCGACGCAAAAGACGCTGAAAAAGCGCAAGCCGCCTATGTTCTGGCAGTGCCTGTTATCGACCGTATGGCCGACAAAGGCATCATCCACAAGAACAAGGCTGCTCGCCATAAAGGTCGTCTGAATGGCCACATCAAGGCACTCGCCCTTGCTGCTGCAGCCTAAGCGATCCGCTTGTTAAAAAACCGACCTCAGGGTCGGTTTTTTATTGCCTGCAGGAAAGCGCCTTTCCGCGACGCGCCCGGCGCGATTACCTAGAAGAGCCGCATCATCGTTCGTCGCAGGTAAACGCGCCGGGCGGCGCTCCGCTCCTACACACGCCAGTGAGGAGTAGGAGCGCGCTTGCCCGCGACAAAGGCGACAACGCAAGGCATGAGACAAAACGCGCCTTTGGGAATCAGGGCGTCTGCGGCCAAGGCAATATCGGAATCGCCGTCACCGCATTCTGCGGGCTCCCTTCAATGATGCGGTCGCTGTACACCAGATACACCAGCGTATTGCGCTTCTCGTCGAGGAACCGCACCACCTGCATGGTTTTGAACACCAGCGAGGTGCGCTCCTTGAATACCTCCTCACCATCCTTCAGCGGCGGCTGAAAACGGATCGGCCCGACCTGCCGGCAAGCGATGGACGCTTCTGCGCGGTCTTCCGCCAACCCCAGACCACCCTTGACGCCGCCTGTCTTGGCGCGCGACAGATAGCACGTCACGCCCTCGACTTTCGGATCGTCGAACGCCTCGACCACAATGCGATCGTTGGGACCGACCAGCTTGAACACGGTCGACACCTGGCCAATCTCTTCAGCCGTTGCAACCGCCGGCAGAGCCAGCAGCGCAACCAGAATCCCCTTCATGACGCGCATCGGACATTTCCTTGCAGAGCGCAAATCAGACCAGCACCAGATTGTCACGGTGAATCAGCTCAGGTTCAGCCATGTAGCCAAGCTCACGAACAATGGCGTCGGAAGACTGGCCAATGATCTTCTGGGCTTCGATAGCACTGTAGTTGCTCAGACCCCGAGCGATCTCCCGACCATCCGGCGCCACGCACACCACCATCTCGCCCCGACGGAAGCTGCCTTGCACCAGCTTCACACCCACCGGCAACAGACTTTTGTGATCCTTGGCCAGCGCCGCGACCGCGCCGTCGTCGAGCACCAGCGTGCCGCGGGTCTGCAGATGGCCCGCAAGCCACTGTTTGCGCGCCGCCAGCATCCCGCGCTCAGGCGATAGCAAAGTACCCAGGCGCTCGCCGCCCTTGAGGCGCGAGAGGACTCGCTCGATGCGACCGCCGACGATAACGGTGTGCGCACCGGAACGCGCCGCCAGCCGCGCTGCACGCAGCTTGGTCTGCATGCCGCCACGCCCTAACGCCCCACCCGTGCCACCCGCGACCGCGTCCAGCGCCGGATCATCTGCGCGCGCTTCGTAGATGAGCTGCGCTTCCGGATTGTTGCGCGGGTCCGCATCGAACATGCCGTCGCGGTCGGTGAGAATCACCAGCAGATCCGCTTCCACCAGGTTGGCAACCAGAGCAGCCAGCGTGTCGTTGTCGCCAAAGCGGATTTCGTCGGTGACGACCGTGTCGTTCTCGTTGATGACGGGCACGACGCCGAGCTCGACCAGCGCGCGCAACGTGCTGCGGGCGTTCAGGTAACGCTTGCGGTCGGAAAGGTCATCATGCGTCAGCAGAATCTGCGCAGTGTGACGACCGTGCTCTGCAAAGCTCGATTCCCAGGCCTGAACCAGACCCATCTGGCCGATGGCAGCGGCGGCTTGCAGCTCGTGCATCGCACTGGGTCGAACAGTCCAGCCCAGCCGACTCATGCCGGCAGCGACTGCGCCGGATGAAACCAGGACCAGCTCAACGCCCGCTTCATGCAGCGCCACCATCTGCTCAACCCACACACCCATTGCTGTGCGATCCAGGCCCTTGCCGTCTGCGGTCAGCAAGGCACTGCCTATCTTCACAACCCAGCGCTGAGCGCCCGTCACTTTGCTGCGCATCATCGTCCAACCTTAGCCAGAGAGTTTCGAATTCGAGATACAAAAACGCCGCTATCAGTGATAGCGGCGTTCAAGTTTACTGCAAGCGATCAGTCGCGGACGTAAATGATTTCCGGACCATCGTCATCATCCACATCCTCTTCATCCCAATCGTCATCGCCGATGTCATGCACGCTCTTCACGCCGCTACGGCGCAGGGCACGCTGATCATCCAGCGCCTGCAGCTGAGCACGCGCCTCGTCTTCGATGCGCTGATCCAGCTCGGCCAGCTCCTCGGCATAACCCGGCTCTTCGACCATACGCAGGCTGCGCTCTTCGAGGTAGCGCATGATGTCGCGGGACAACTGCTCGGTGCCCTGCTTGGCAATCGCCGAGATCACATAGACCGGACCGGTCCATTCCAGACGCTCGATGATTTCCTGCTTGCGCGCTTCCTGCTCATCTTCGAGCAACTGGTCGCACTTGTTCAGTACCAGCCAGCGATCACGCTCGGCCAGCGACGGGCTGAACTTGATCAGCTCATTGACGATGACTTCAGCCGAATCGGCTGCACTGCTTTCATCCAGCGGCGCCATGTCGACGAGGTGCAGCAACAGACGCGTACGCGCCAAGTGCTTGAGGAAGCGAATACCCAGACCGGCGCCGTCGGATGCACCTTCGATCAGACCGGGAATGTCCGCAACCACGAAGCTCTTCCAGCGATCGACGCTGACAACACCCAGGTTCGGCACCAGCGTGGTGAACGGATA
>JARDZH010000006.1 GCA_029240955.1 Pseudomonas sp.
ATGCGTATCTGGTCAGTCCGCTATGGCGTTTCGCACTGGCTCCTGAGGTGTGCGGACCCGATGCGATTGTCGGAGTGCTGATGCCGAGCATCGACCGTGTGGGGCGGTACTTCCCGCTGACGTTGGCATTCACCGTCGACGTTGATCAGACGTCAGCCAGCGCAGCGGGTTGCCGGGACGACTGGTTCGAGCGGGTTGAAGATCTGTTGCTCAGTACCCTTGAGGCAGAGACCAGCTTCGATGCGTTCGATACCGGCGTGCACGCGCTCGGCGTCCCATCGCTGAATCGGCGCCACACGTCGGTCGAGTTCGCAGGGCTGCACTGCGTCTCAGCGACATCCCCTGAAGAACGAATCGCCGCGTTGGCCGAACAGGCATGCGTCGGCGCGAGCCTGTGGTGGGGCAAAGGGTCCGAGACGATCAAGCCGGGTCTGCTGCGTTGCCACGGACTGCCGGCAGCCGCAGATTTCGGCCGTTATCTGCTGGGCAAGGAGGCCACTCGCTAATGACATCGATCACTTGCAGGTCGGCCAGCTATAGCCATGTTGGCATGATCCGCCAGATCAACGAAGACGCTTTTCTCGAATCGCCCGAGAACGGACTCTGGGTGGTGGCCGACGGCATGGGCGGACACGCCGCAGGTGATTATGTCAGCAGCCTGATCATCGACAGTCTGCGACGTATTCCCCAGGCCGGCACTCTGGATTCACTGGCGGACGATTTGCGGCACCGTCTCGGTGAAATCAATGCCACGGTGCGTGAAGAAACCATCCGGCGCGCGTTGAGCATGATGGGCAGCACTGTGGTGCTGCTCGCCGTTCGGAATGATCGAGCAGTGTGCCTGTGGGCGGGCGACAGCCGACTGTATCGCCTGCGTAATGGCGTGCTCGACAGCATTTCGCGCGATCACAGTTATGTGCAGGACTTGCTGGACAGCGGCCTGCTCACTGAGTCCCAGGCTCGCGTTCATCCCCGGGCCAACATCGTGACGCGTGCGATAGGTGTTCAGGAGCAGCTGGAGCTCTCGCAGGTAAGACTCGATGTACTTCCCGGTGACAGCTTCCTGTTGTGCAGTGACGGGCTGAATAAAACGACCGAAGACCATGAAATACGCGATGTCCTCGGCCATCAGGACCCTTACGCCATCGTCCGCAGCCTGGTGCATCTGGGGCTGACCCGTGGCGCACCGGACAATATCACCGCCATCGCCGTCAAAGCCGGTTGAAAAAGAGCACATGGACATACTGATTCCTGGATTCGACATACATAGCGAGATTGGTGAAGGGGCCATGGCTACTGTGTATCTTGCAACCCAGCGGTCGCTGGAGCGCAAGGTCGCGCTCAAGGTCATGGCCGCGTCACTGGCTGCCGATCCCACTTTTTGTGAGCGTTTCCTGCGCGAAGGCCGCACCCTGGCGCGCCTGTCGCATCCGCACACCGTTACCATCCACGACATCGGCAATGTCGACCAGCTGTACTACATGGCGATGGAGTACCTGCCCAACGGCACGCTCAAGGAACGCATCGCCAGCGGTCTGGACCCAGCGCAGGGCGTGGGCTACATCCGGCAGATCGCATCGGCTTTGGGCTATGCCCATGAACAAGGGTTGGTACACCGCGACGTGAAGCCCGCGAACATTCTGTTCCGTGCCGACGGGAATGCCGTACTGTCTGACTTTGGTATCGCTAAGTCGCTCGATGACCGTACCCAGTTCACTCAGGCTGGTTTTGCCGTAGGTACACCCAGCTACATGAGCCCGGAGCAGGCTCGCGGGCAGGACATCGACGGCCGTGCTGACCTGTATGCACTCGGCGTAGTGCTTTATGAAATTCTGGTCGGCAAGCTGCCCTATAACGGCACCGATGCTCTGTCCACGGCCCTCGCGCACCTTACGGAGCCATTACCCGAACTGCCCATCCATCATGGTCGCTACCAGACGATTCTGGAGCGGCTGCTTGCCAAGGATCCTGCGGACAGGTTCCCGGATGCCAAGGCGCTGCTCGTTGCTCTGGATCGTCTGACAGTTGGCGACGATGAGCGAACCGTCTTCCAGCCAGCCGTTGTACAGGCGCCGACCGACAACGGGCTGGCCGGCCTGACGCCCGTGTCCATTGACATACCGGGTGCATCGCGCGGCGCTTCGGCCATGCCGTCGCTTGAAGCCGGAACCGAAACCAAAACTGCCCGTCCCCGCCGTGCAGTGCCGGCCTTGCTGGCAGTAGCTGTGGCCGCTGCGCTGGGCCTGGGCGCGGTGGGTTATTGGCTATTTGGCCCGACTGCTGCCTCTTCCGCGAGCACAGCATCGGCAACCTCCGCCAACGTGCCAGCTTCAATTGTTGCGCAAGCCCCAACGGCCAGACCTGCAGTTGCCAGTGATGTCGACGGTGGTCAGCGTCCTTTGCTGATGGCAGGCAAGAAGACCTTGTTCCAGCGTGTTTTGAGCAAGCCGGGCGCGGCCTATGCCAGCGGGCCTGGAAACGCCGCCGACAAACCGCTGCCGGCGTTCTCGGTGCTTTATGTCTATCAGCGCAAGACACTTGATGGGCGCGAATGGCTGCGTGTCGGCGCCGCGAGCGATGGACGCAGTGAAGGCTGGCTGGCTGCCGAGCAGGTGAGCGACTGGAAGCAAAGTCTGGTCTTGAAGTTCACGGAGCGCTCCGGCCGCTCACCTGTGATGTTTGTGCGTCAGCCTGCTGAACTGGACAGGTTGATCGCCGACACGACGGCTGCTCGTAATCTGCTGCTCAAAGCCCAGAACGAACGCTCAGACGACAGCCAGGTGGTGGCGTTGGAGCCGACTGCCAGCGCGGTGCCGCAAGATCAGTTCTATCTGCTGCCGATCTTTCAGTCGCGCGAAACCTTCGACGAAAACGGCCAGCCGGTGCAGTTGCTCAATGTGGCCTCCATCGATCCCGGCAATCTGGCGCAGAAAACGGCTGGCACCCACTCGCGTGGCGCGCCTGGCGCAGACGCGTTCCGTACCGCGGTGGTGCTGGTGGTCGACACGTCGGTATCGATGCAGCCTTACATCGATCAAGTACGTGAGGTGGTGCATGAGTTGCAGGACAGGATCGCCCAGCGCGGCGAACTGGACAGCGTCAGTTTCGGTCTGGTGGGCTTTCGTAATAACCCTGACAAGACGCCAGGCCTGGAGTATCTGACCAAGACTCTGGTGACGCTCGACGAGGGCCGCGATCCGCAGCGCTTCATGGAACTGGCCGGACAGGTCAAAGCGACGTCTGTTTCCAGTCACTCTTTCAACGAAGACTCATTCGCCGGCGTCATGCAGGCCGTCAACGGAATGGATTGGGCGGGGTATGGCGGGCGCTTGATCCTGCTGGTCAGCGATGCCGGATCGCTACGCAAGAGCGACCCGTTGAGCGGCACGCAGATGAATGAAGCCGAAGTGCGGCAAGCCGCGCTGGGCAAACAGATCAAGATATACGCGCTGCATCTGCGAACCGATGCAGGCAAAAAGAACCACGCATCGGCCGAGCAGCAGTACCGCACGCTAACCGCCGATGCCAACCCGCAGATCGGAGACCTCTATGTCCCGGTTGCGGGTGGCGACGTAAGGAAATTTGGGGAGCGCGTTGGCGAGATTGGCACGGTGTTCGCCGATCTGGTCCATCAGGTGCGCAGCGGACAGGATCAGGCCGTGCCGCGTTTGAGCGCTGCGCCGAGCGTCGCGCAGAAATCAGCGGCCGTGGGTTACGCCATGCACATGGATTTTCTGGGTCGCAAGTCCGCCAGCCAGGCTCCGCAACTGGTTGACGCCTGGGTCGCAGATCGCGACCTGACCAACCCTGCGTTGCCCGCATTTCAAGTGTGCGTGATGCTGACCAAGCTGCAACTCAACGACTTGCAGCAATCATTGAAGCTGATCGTCGATGCTGCGCGCAAAACACAAACCTCGCCCAAAGATTTCTTCCAGGAAATCGCCAGCGCCAGCGCCTACATGAGCCGTGATCCATCAGCTTTGCGCAAGGGCGGAAACCTGGCAGAAGGTGGCGTGCTTGGCGAGTACCTTGAAGGCCTGCCTTACCGCAGCAAATCGCTGAACATGACCCAGGATCTCTGGCTGTCTCTGAGCGTGGCCGAGCAGGAAGATTTCATCGACGAGCTGGACTCTAAAATCCGCCTGTATGAAACCTTCCACAACGATGTGTCCAACTGGGTTCGTTTCGGTGACGCAGAGCCGGGCGATGCGTTGTACCGCGTTCCGCTGTCGACGTTGCCGTAATGCTGAATTTGCGCGGAGTGCACAAAACTCGCGGCACCGGTCAGCACCGCTTCCGTCTGACCGTCCCGCATCTGGACCTGCATGCCGGAGAGCATTACGCGCTGGTCGGGCCTAGCGGTTGCGGCAAGAGCACGCTGCTGGATCTGCTTGCCCTGGTGTCGTCTCCAGACGAGGCACAGCGCTTCGATTTTTCCATCGCTCAAGACATGTTCGACATCAGCGCATTGTGGCGCGATGAGCGGCACGAGCAACTGGCTGGCCTGCGCAGACGAAGCCTGGGTTACGTGCTGCAGACGGGTGGCCTGCTGGGCTACCTGGATGTGCGTACCAACATCTCGTTACCGCGCAAGCTGCTCGGTCTGGCAGATGACGGCACTGTCGAGCACTTGGCTGAGCAATTGGAAATCGCTGATCACCTGGGCAAGAAACCAGTGGCGTTGTCGGTGGGCCAGCGCCAGCGGGTCAGCTGTGCCCGCGCGCTCGCCCACGCTCCACAGCTGTTGCTGGCCGACGAGCCCACCGCCGCGCTTGACCCGCTTAACGCAGGGCGAGTCGTGGAACTGTTGATGAGGCAAGCGCAGCGTCAAGGCGCTTGCTGCGTTATAGCTACCCATGATGAAAAGCTGGCTCAGGAGGCGAACCTGAGCGTGCTGCGCATCGCGTGCGAGCGCAATACGGATGGAAGCGTCCTCGCCACGCTGGAGGTCCGTCGCTGATGCGCAGTTCACTGGTGGCGAGCATGGCCTGGCAGGACTATCGATCTGAAAGCCGTCTTTCGGCCTGCACGGTGCTGGCCCTGGTCGCGGTCATCGCTCCGTTGCTGGTGCTGTTCGGCCTCAAGTTCGGTCTGGTCACCAGTCTGACCGAACGTCTGGAGCGAGATCCGGCGGTGCGCGAAATCATTCCGTTGGGAGGCGGGCGCTTCTCAACCCGAATGATTGATGAGCTTGCCAGACGTTCCGATGTCGCTTTCGCAGTCCCTCGTACCCGGCAGATCGCTGCAACCGCCGACCTTGCGCTGAACGGCCGGCAGGTAAGCGCCGAAATGCTCCCGACCGGAGCTGGAGACCCGCTACTGGGTACATCGCCGGTCCCAGCGCGTTTTGACGCGATCATCCTGACAACCACGGCCGCCGAAAAGCTGGGCGCCCGCTCGGGTGACTGGGTGGATGCAGCCTTTAGCCGTCAGGTCGCTGGCAGACTGGAGAGCGGCCGCGCCCGGCTTCAGGTGACGGCGGTGCTGCCGCTTGAAGCATTTGGCCGTGATGCACTATTCGCAGCCTTGAATGTGCTGGAGGCGGCCGAAGATTTTCGGGATGGGCGGGCTGTCCCGGCAATGGGCTGGTCAGGCGAAACTGCCGATCCGCACATGCAGAGGATTTACCCCGCTTTCCGTCTTTACGCCCGAACGCTTCAGGATGTCGAAACGCTGCGGCGGCACTTCGCTGACCAGGGATTGCCAGTCGCTACTCAGGCAGCGGCCATCGCCCAGGTGCAATCGCTCAGCCATAACCTGTCGATCGTTTTCTGGCTGATCGCAGGGCTTGCCGTGGCCGGTGCCTGTGCCGCGACCTTTGCCGGTGCTCTGGCGGCAGTGGAGCGTAAACGGCGTGACCTGTCGGTGTTGCGCCTTTTAGGTTTCAGCAGCGCGAGCCTGTTGCTGTTCGTGGTATTGCAGGCCCTGTACAGCGGAGCGTTTGCAGCAGCATTGGGTATTGGACTCTATGGCCTGGCTGAGCAAGGTTTGAATCGATTGTTCGCACAGACGACTGGCGAGTACGTCAGCCATCTGTTGCCTCGTCATTATCTTTTTGCCCTGTTGACGGTTCTGGGAGTCAGCGCGTTCGCCGCAGCACTAGGCGGTCGACGCGTGGCACAGATCGAAGCTTCGGAAGGAATCAGAGATGTTTGAATTGCGCAGGACCGTCCTGACGCTGACGATTGCAGCCCTCGGACTGGGATCGTTGAATGTTGCCGCCGATGACAACAAGCTGGACAACCCCAAGCCACTGGCCGATGACGTCAGTCTGCCGCTGCCGTGTGGTGGGGAAATGGTGTTCCGTTACGTCTACGTGCTGGCGCAGGGCAGCCTGGATGACCGCGAGATCAGCCTTGGCTACCCGTTCAGTGAAGACGAGGCGGGATACAAACAATCGTTCATTTCCGGGTACCGACGCGACTTCATCAACGGTCAGTTCACGCTCAAGGACCTGTCCGCTGACTGGCGCAAGACCATCAGCCCGTTGCTGCCCAAGTCCGAGGCCGGAACGCCGCTCAAACCGATGCTTTATTTCATCGGCAAATATGAAGTGACCGCCCGCCAATATGCACAGGTGATGGCTCAGGCCCAGTCCTTGGCCAGTGGCGAAGCGGCACCTGCCTGTGAAGCGTCCGAAGGCATGGAAGGGCGATTGCCCAAGGTCAAACTGTCGAAGTTTGAGGCTGAGCGCTTCGCTGCGGTCTACAGCGCGTGGTTGATGAAACATCACCGTGAAGTCTTGCCGGTGAGCGGGCGTGGCAATAGTGCAGACGATGGCGGCACCGGCTTTATCCGTCTGCCAACCGAAGTGGAGTGGGAATTCGCCGCGCGCGGTGCGCAGGCCGTGAATCGTCAGGATCTTGAAGGGCGGTTGTTTCCTCGCCGTGTGGAAGGCAGCGACAGCGACGGCCCCTTGGCAGACTGGGCGGTATTCAACCAAGTGGCTGGCGGAACCGGCCAGGCTGCCCGACTCATGCCGATCGGCACCAGGCTGCCCAATCCGATTGGCATGTTCGATGTCATCGGCAACGCAGCAGAGATGGTTCAGGAATCTTTCCAGTTGGTACACGCCGGGCGTCGTCAGGGTGCTTACGGCGGGTTCGTCGCCAAAGGGGGAAATTACCTCGAAGGTGAAGGCACGTTGTTTACCGGGATGCGGCGCGAGTACCCACTGTTTGCCGAAGATGGCACTGAACAGAGCAACGAAACCACAGGTTTCCGGGTGGCGATCGGTGCACTGTCCGCACCTCGCTCTCGCTATAAGGAGCTGTTTGATCAGTGGCAGAAAGAAGGCCGTCTTGCTGCATTGACTGACGATATCGCTACCGACGACGACCCGACCAAACGCCTGGACAGCATTATCGCTGCCAGTACAGACCCGCGCCTGCAGGCTGAGCTTGGCCTGGTGAATGAAGAACTCAAGCGCAATGTGTCGTTGATCGCACGTCAGCGCGAGGACGCAGCAGGCAGCCTGATCCAATCCGCTGCGCTGGTCGCTGAAACCATCAACAACTACAACATTCGCCTCACCAATCTCAGAAAAAGCCAGCAACAGGCTGAGGCCGCCAAAGACGCCGCCAGCGCTCAGCTGTTTGGTACGGCGATCGCCAATGGCCGCAGCGCGCTGGACGGCGCGGTGGCGATCTACATCGATAACCTGGCAACTGGCACCCGTTACACCGACGCGGTGGTCCAGGCGCAATTCCAGCGGGTCAAGGAAGAGCTCAATCGCAAGCCGATCATTGGCAAGAGTCTCGTGACACGCGCGACCCTGTTCGTCCGGCACGTCGGCGAGTACCGCCAGAACAAGCGCGCCGACCCTGAAACGATAGTGAAGCAACTGCTGGCATCGGCCGGTCAGCAATGATCGGCCGCAAGACAGCAAAGAAGGGACTCGGACGGCACGTGCCGTTCGGGCTAGTCAAACCTGAAGAAGAGAACGCAAATATGCTTTTGTCCCGTAAACCGCTTGTATCCGCATCCCGGGGCCGCGCCATGCTGCTGGCCACTGCCGGTTTCAGCGCCGTACTGCTGACCGGCTGTGCCGGCTCTCCTGTATCCAAGGTGGGCGCGTCCACCAAGGTTGAGTATTACCCGTCGTGCTATGAGCCTGTGCAGCACCTGCGCCAGACCGATTCGGACATGACCCGTTCGGTTGCGACCGGCGCTGCTCTGGGTGCAGTCGGTGGTGCGCTGGCGGGCGCCCTGACCGGCGACTCCGACAAGCGCGCTCGCAATGTCGCTATCGGTGCCGCTGGCGGCGCGCTGGTTGGCGGTGCGGCCGGGTACTACACCGAGCGCCAGAAGCAGATTTCGGACGACAATCAGCGTATTGCTTCCTATGCCACTGACATCAGCAAGAGTGCTGGCGACATCGACCGCAGCACGGCGTATGCCAAGGCTTCCCAGTCCTGCTATCAACGCGAGTTCACCAGTCTGATTTCCGGGCGCAAAGCCAACACCATCAACGAAACCGAAGGCCGCAAGCGCCTGGCAGAAATCGTTGCGGGCCTCAAGGAATCCAACGACCTGATTGCAGCGGTCAATGGCCGCGCCAGCGAAGACCTCAGCAGCTACACCCAGGCCTATGAGAAAGACCTGCAGCAGGTTGGCGTGAAGCGTAATGACGTGGTCATTGTTGCCAATGCGGATGCGGCACCTGTCGCTGCCACTTCGACCAAGAAAACCTCCAAGACCAAGCAGCCGGCCAAAGCCAAGCTGCCGGATGTGCCGAAGGAAGCAGTCGGCACCGAGAAAACCCTCCAGCAAGCCAAGGCAAAGCAGGCTGAAAGCCAACAGGTTGCCAACGCGGGCCAGAGCCAGGTCAACAGCATGTGCAAGAACCCGGACGTGGGTGACTGGGCGCCCGTGCCTTGCCCGAACGTCTGAGTGCGTTGACGCTTAAATGATGGACTTACCGATCTCCCTTGGGAGGTCGGTAAGAATCATCCGGGAGATTCAAGGAAGACCATGTCTCAAGTCATGATCGGGCTGCACAACAGCCCTATGCAGGTAATGGCGCGTCAGCGCATCGAAAGCCGTATCGATACCCGCAAACTTTTCGCCGCTATCGATTCCGATCCCGGCATCGTAGGCGCCGGTGTCGTGTATATCGACGCCGATTTCAACGTCGTAACCCTCAGAGAATTCACGCCTGTCTGCAGCATTGCTCCCAAGCGGATCATTCTGCGAGAAGCCAAGCGACACATCACACCGCAGCAGTTCGTTCAGCAGGTCCAGAGCAATCCGAGAGAGTCGCGGCTCGTCTACGAAGCACTTAACACCACGCTGTCCTGTGGCGGAGCGATTCTTGGATGGATCGCCGTACTGGGTGGCTCGGCGGCGACGCCGTTTACCGCTGGAGTCAGTGCCGTGATTTCCGCTATCAGCGTGACGTCTGCTGTCGCCAGTACCGGTCAATGCATGATCGGGCTTGCTCGTACGGTGAACGAAGTGACCGACCCGGCGGGCAACGACATGCTTGATGATGCCGAGTGGTATCAAGCCGTCACATCAGTGCTGGATGTCGCATCGCTCATGGGCGTCGGGGCCACAGGCCTTACCACCTTCAAGCTGCTTCAGGCACGCAAGGCAGCCACAGGTCGCAGCTGGTATGACCTCACCAGGGAACTGAATCGTCAGCAACGCAAAGCGTTGACTCAGGAGCTGCTGAAGCTGCAGAACCCAAAACTTACTCCCAGACTGCTCAAGCTCAGACAGCGCAGCGGCGCGCTTCCTATGCGGATGACAGCCACCGAACTCAAGCCTGCGACCGTTCTGCAAATGCAGGATGTATGGAGTATCGGCATGGGGCTGGCCGGGAGCGGTCGTGTACAGAATCTTGCGGTGGGGCTTTATGAAGAGCTTGCCGAATGACCAGCGCTGTCTTGAATCGGGAGAAAAATGATGGGTAGGAAAACACGCCCGGCGGCCCACCAGCACGACCGAACGGCCGCACATTACTGGGATGCGCTTGCCTTCCTGGCCCGCTACTTCCCCTCGTTCATCACCACGATCTTCATGTGCATTTTCTCCATCGTGCTGGCGACGGTGCTGGTCACCCAGGCCTGGTTCAGCCTTCACCCACAGCGCGGTGTGTACTCGATAGCGTTTCTATTGAGTGCTTCGGCGGTTCTGACCTGTGGCGGTTTTCTTTTGAGCAGAGGGCGGTTGTGGGCGATGTGGATACTGGTCGGGATTCTGGTGAGCTGTCTGCTGGCCGTGCTGCCGAACGTGCCAACCCACGCAGGAGCCCTGAACAAGATCCTCTACACGCTGGGTCTGATATTTCCACTGCTTGGGCTACTGTCGCTCAACAGCAGGCGCAGTCGCGAAATGCGTGAGCAAATGTTGTTCAACCGCTCGATGCGGGCGTCGTTACGAGATCAAAACCGTCAGCGGGATGCGCACAAACGCGACGCCAGCGACCTGTCCAACAGCTCAGCACGCCGCAAGAAGGCAAGCGGAAAATAAGGGCTACTTTCCTGCAGACAATAAAAAACCCGCCGAAGCGGGTTTGTACAAAGACCATTCCAACTCCCTGTCGGCAGCCATCCGGGCATGGTCGATCGTCCTTGATCCTGGTGGACTCCTTGTTCACCAGTTGTTGGATCCAATCTTACGGGTATATCCGTAATGCCAAAATAGCGAACCTGCACTACGACGTGTAAGCCTTTCGCTATAGGCACGTGAGCGTCTGCCGATGGTAATGGCGTTCGAAAGACATCTTTGGAAGGGTAAAACGGCGCGATAGCGCCGGTTTCACGGGGCGAACGTGCCTGCGACTTCGCAGTAGCGCTGCTCGGTTTCATTACTTTTTTCGTCGCGGTCCCTTGCGGCTCGCTTGCTCCATTCGCGGCACAGCTCCTTGAAGTGGACCTGCGCTGACTTGCGGCACTCACGTCGTTCCACCGAACGGCTGAGGAAGTTCTCGCAGACGCTGTCCTGATCGATCCGGTTGTCGTATTGACGCCATTGCGCGCGATAGCGATCTGATCCGTCCCATTCGCGGATGGACATCGAGACAACGGTATAGGACTTGGATGGGCGCTGTTCTGCCTTGCGGCTCGCGCCGGATTTGAAGTCCGCCATGTAGCTGCTCGACACCATGCCTTTGGCTGGCTCGGTTTGGGTGGGGCGTGGGGTTTCTCCGAAGCGGCAGTTCAGAACGCTCTCATCGATGACGTTGCCGTGCTTGATGCAGTTGTCCAGAGGCTTGGGCGCAGCGGTCGGTTCCTGCGCAGCCGGTTGCGGCGGGACGTAGGATGCCAGTTGTGCGACGGGACGCGCGGGCTCGCTGGCTATTGGTTGCGCAGCAGGCAGAGCGGGTGGGGGCTCGGTTGCTAATGGCGCGCTGGGTAAGACAACGGCCGGTTCAGGTCTGTCCAGCAGTGAAGCGCTTAGCCACGAGGTGATGCCGATCACGCCCAGGCAGGCGAGGATGACTGTGACAGGTCGCGATTTGCGCTCGGGAGGCAACGGCTTGCGGCGGGGATGAGAGCCCAGCACGACGTCGACCTGGCCCGGGTTCAGACGCTGGATATGAATAACGCCATCGTCATCGGGCAGCTTTTTGGAGTCCATTCCTGATCCTCGGTGAGCGCAACGGCAGACAGGTTCCGGTTGTCTTGGCGCAAAGGTAGAGTTGTCACCGGGGTATCGGCAGGAGGGCGGGAAGCTTGAGGTCAGTCAGGAGGGCGTGATGGAGGCTGACGCCACTTCGCCAGCAAGGCTCCTACAAGTCGACCTCGATCACAGTTTTTGTAGGAGCCAGCTGGCTGGCGAGAGGCCGGTACGAACGCAACAAGCGTGTTGCCTGGAACGACGCGTCGCGGGCAAGCGCGCTCCTACACATCAAACGCAGGACCATTGTGGGAGGGAGCGCAGCTCGCGACGCAGACAACGCGGGCGTCGATCAATGACGCCAGTGGCGCTTGTGCTTGCGATGGCCATAGTGCTTGCCGCGATCACCACGAGCATGGCGATATTCGCGACGGTCGTCGCGGCCGCCACGATAGCGACGATCGTCTTCGCGGCTTTCGTTGCCCATGTAGTTACCCAGCGCCGCGCCTGCACCGCCGCCCGCTGCTGCGCCGACCAGTCCGCCGGTACTGCCGCCAACGCTGCGGCCCAGCACGTTACCGCCCGCTGCACCCAGACCACCGCCGATAGCGGCTTCGGTGCGGTTGCGACGGTCTGCGCCGACTGCGCCACCGGCCGCGCCGCCCAGGCCAGCACCGATAGCCGCGCCAGTGCTGCCGCCTACTTGCTGGCCGACGACTGAACCGAGTACCCCACCCAATGCTCCGCCTACGCCTGACTCGACAGTACCGCCCGCTGAGGCGAAACCGCTCGCAAGCGTAAGAGACAACAACAGAATCGAGGAATACTTCATGTGTGAAATCTCATAGGGATGACGGCGCGATCCTGAGGTCAGGCCTCACACATGGCAACGCAAATCCGACGAGTAACACGACTGGTACACAAATACCTAAGTGACTGTTTTGCTTGAGGAACTTAAAGCCGTTTCGACAGTCTTAGGTTACTTGATCAAGGCCCGTTTCTCGCGAAACGGGCCTTTTTTTTGGCAGGGTTTTCAGCGAAGGATCAGAGGATGCGGCCAGTGTCGCTAGGCTGTTCAAGACGAATCGCCACGAACTTGGACGTCGGTGTATGGCTGCCTTCACCGATGCTTTCCAGCGGCACCAGCGGGTTGACCTCTGGGTAGTACGCCGCGGCCTGACCAGCAGGAATATCGAACGCGAGCAGGGTGAAGCCTTTGACGCGGCGCTCGACGTTGTCGCTCCAGATCGACACGATGTCAGCCTTCTGACCCGGCTTGAAGCCCAGGCGAATGATGTCCGCCTCGTTGACGAACAACACGTCACGCTGGCCTTTCACGCCGCGATAACGATCGTCGAGGCCATAAATTGTCGTGTTGTACTGATCGTGGGAGCGCATCGACTGCATGATCAGGTCCGGCTTCTCGCCAGTGGCGCTGATGCCTTCATGTAGCAGCGTCTCCGGCAGCGCGTTGGGCTTGAAGTTGGCGCGAGTCGACGGCGTGTTCCAGCGACGCGAACCGGCTGAACTGCCCAGGTAGAAACCACCCGGGTGCTGCAGACGCTGATTGAAGTCCTTGAAGCCAGGAATGGTGTCGGCGATCAGTTCGCGAATGCGGTTGTAGTCTTCTGCCAGCCACAACCAGTCCACCGGCTTCTTGCCTACCGTTGCGTTGGCGATGCCGGCGATGATCGCAGGCTCGGAACGCATCTGCGGGCTCAGCGGCTGCAGCTGGCCGTTCGAAGCGTGGACCATGCTGAACGAGTCTTCGACGGTCACGGCTTGTGGGCCGTTGGCCTGCATGTCGATGTCGGTGCGGCCGAAGCAAGGCAGGATCAGCGCGTCTTTACCGTGGAACAGATGGCTACGGTTGAGCTTGGTGCTGATCTGCACAGTCAGGTCGCACTTGCTCAGCGCCGCTGCAGTGCGAGTGCTGTCAGGCGTGGCCTGGGCAAAGTTGCCGCCCAGCGCGATGAAGACCTTGGAACGGCCGTCGGCCATGGCACGAATCGCTTCGACCACGTTGTGACCGTTTTCACGCGGCACCTTGAACTGGAAACGCTTTTCCAGCGCATCGAGCAACGCCACCGGCGGACGCTCGTTGATGCCCATCGTGCGGTCGCCCTGCACGTTACTGTGACCGCGCACCGGGCACAGGCCCGCGCCCGGCTTGCCGATGTTGCCGCGCAGCAGCATCAGGTTGGAAATTTCCTGAATGGTTGCCACCGAATGACGGTGCTGAGTAATCCCCATCGCCCAGCACATGATGACGTTCTTGCCCTTGGC
>JARDZH010000483.1 GCA_029240955.1 Pseudomonas sp.
AGCAGGCGTTCTTCGTGAACAATCCTGTCCCCCTCGAACTGCAAGCGGATCAACTCTTCGGTCGCCAGCGCGCCTACGAACAAGTTGTGGTCCCAAGCTTTGAATCGGCCGTCGTCATAAAACGTCATACCGCTAAGACCAGGTGAAACTTCCCACACATGGAATGGCGGTTTGGTCCCTTCTACAAACTTGCCCTTGGCTTCCGGAATGGGCTGCCCCGAATAGTTGACGCCGTGAGTCGCCAGCGGCCAACCATAGTTTTGCGCGCGCTCGATGATATTGACCTCATCGCCGCCCTTGGCACCGTGTTCGTTGGTCCACAAGGTTCCGGACCAAGGGTTCAGCGCTGCACCCTGCTGGTTGCGGTGGCCGTAGGACCAGATCTCCGGCCGCACGTTCTTTTGGCCTACGAAGGGGTTGTCCTTGGGTACGTTGCCGTCCGGGTAGATCCGTACGATCTTGCCCTGCAACTTGTCGAGGTCCTGTGCAGTCGGGCGATTGTTGTTTTCGCCCAAGGCGATGAACAGATAGCCGTCACGATCGAAGACCATACGGGAACCGAAGTGATTGCCCACCGACAACTTCGGCTGCTGACGGAAGATCACGGTGAAGTCTTCCAGGCGAGTCATGTCGGCCGACAGTCTGCCGCGCCCGGCTGCGGTGCCTGCGGTGTCCCCTTCGGCGGCAGTCTTGCCGCTGCCCTCGGAATAGGTCAGATAAACCATGCGGTCCTTGGCAAAATCCGGGGACAGCACCACGTCCAGCAAACCGCCCTGCCCTTTGGCCCAGACCTGCGGCACGCCCGAGATCGGCTTGGACAATTTGCCGTCCGCCGAAACGAGGCGCAAATCGCCCGACTTCTCCGTGACCAGAATCCCCTGATTGTTCGGCAGGAAGGCCAACGCCCAAGGGTGGTTCAAGCCTTCAGCCACTGAGCTGACGCTGACCGAGCCCAGTTCGGTCTTGAAGTGCTCGGTGGCGGCGCCTGCCGTAAGCGACAGGCTGAAAGCAGCGGTGGCACAGAGTGTCGCGATCAGGGTTTTTCTAAACATGAGCGATTCCTTATGCGTGGGATAGAGGCCCGGTTTGCCGGGAATGAGCGGGTCGGTTCTGAAGCACTAGCGGGTGCGCGGTGTCTGGCGGATTTCGTTGGTTGGCCGAGCGGGCTGGGAAGATGGATAGCCATTGCGAATGCCGCCGTTTTCGAGCGTCGGCGCGCGTCGCGTGGGCGGCGTAACCAGATTGCGTCCGGGCGGAGTCACAGGCTGCGTGCCCTGTCGACTATTGGGGTTGGCGCGGTGCAATGGGCTGTTATAGGGATTGTTGTTCGCACCGCTGCCGGGAGTGGTATTCGGCAACTGCTGGGCCTGCACCGCAGTAACGGCGGACAGCGCGACGCAGATCGCAAGCGCGAATTTTCGTACAGAACTGTTCATCACATACCTTCCAGGGGAACGGTGAAGACTCACGCCTTTGGATGACGATTGGGTACTGAGGTTCGGTCCTGTCCTACGGATGAGCAAGTGAAGTGGGGTTTGAACTTGTAACAAGGATGGTCAGGGAGGAGCGCTGACCGTAGGAGCCAGCTTGCTGGCGAAGGGCCGGCAAAGCTAATGCGCATGTGTTGTCTGTACCGACGTTTCGCCAGCAAGCTGGCTCCTACACAACGCGGGTCCTACGCAGATTACGCAAACACCGCCGAATCCGTAGGAGCGCGCTTATTCCCCAATATCCTCATTCCACAGCTCAGGCTTGCTGGCGATGAAGCTGCGCATCATGTGTTCGCAGGTGGCGTCGCCGAGTACGTCGACCTGCACGCCGCGCGAGCGCAGCAGTTCTTCTTCGCCCATGAAGGTCTGGTTTTCACCGACGATCACTTGCCGGATGCCGTATAGCAGAATTGCACCGCTGCACATGGCGCACGGCGACAGGGTCGTGTAGAGCACTGAGTCACGGTAAACACTGGCAGGCTGGCGTCCGGCGTTTTCCAGCGCGTCCATCTCGCCGTGTTTGATCGCGCTGGCTTCTTGCACCCGACGATTATGCCCGCGGCCGATAATACGGCCGTCGTGGACGATGACCGAGCCGATCGGGATGCCACCCTCGGCCAGCCCCAGTTGTGCCTCGTCGATTGCAGCCTGCATGAATGGGTCCATGATGGTTCCTTGATGGATAAGAGACGTCAGTGTTCCAGCGATTGTTGCGCGCTGGTCAAAGCCTGAGAGACGAAATTGCCAAGCAGGTCGGCGGAACGGGCTTTCATGTCTGCACCCACTTCGCCGTTCTTGGCGCGAAACTTGTTGGCGAGCTCTGGCGAGTCATCACCTGCATTCAATGAACGCAGCTCTTCGGCCGTGAAGGCATGCGCGTACGCCGCCGCGAGGTTGGCATCCCATTGCGCTTGAAACTCAGGCTGCAGACGTTGCAACTCGTTCTGCACCAGTTCCTGCGCCTGAGTCTTGCCCAGCGCCTCTACCAGCGTGGAAAAGGTCACCGTTCGCGAAGCCACCTGGTAACCCAGCCAGCCCAGGCTGTCCCCCAGATGTCGCTCACGGACCAGTGTCAGCGCGGTGTCGTCCACTTCGTCGGCATGCGCCGGACGCGGGACATCCAGCACCAGGCAGGTGATCAGCGCCAGACAGGTGTTCAGCGCGACGAGCCGTCTCGCCTTGCGATCAGTCATGACTGCTCCTGAACGGGGTCGATTGCCTTGTGACGTTAACAGCTAACGCAGGCTTTGCCACGGTTGCGGTCGCACAGCGACCTGTTCCTGCCGTTATCAGCAATGCCGCGCTGACCAATGTTCGGCGCTCATGCGGTAGATGCGCACGCCCAGCCGGTGGTACTGGCTGTGCACGTAATGCTGGAAGCCGGTCTTGTGCAGCACGTTCACCGACGCGACGTTTTGCGGCTGCACAATGGCGATGATCGTGTTCAGGTCCAGCGTCTCGAAACCATGGCGCAGTACCGCGTCCACGGCTTCGGTTGCCAGCCCCTTGCCCCAGAAACGCGGTGCGAAGCGATAGCCGATTTCAACTTCACGAACGCTGTCGACGATCTCGGCATTCAGGCCACAAAAGCCGATCAGCTCGCTGGAGGCGTCGTCGATCACAGCCATCGGGCCGAAGCCGTCGGCGTGGTAGCACTCGATGCAGTTGTGCACGAACTCAGCCACGGCGCGCTCGTCGAGCACGCCGCGCACCGAATAACGCATCACCTGCGCGTCCCCCAG
>JARDZH010000484.1 GCA_029240955.1 Pseudomonas sp.
TACGCCGATGATCAACGCCGTCGGCATTCTCGGCTGGGGCGTGGGGGGTCTGGAAGGTCAGGCCGCGATGCTGGGCGAACCGGTGCCGATCAGCTTCCCCGAGGTCATCGGCATTCGCGTGACCAACGCGCTGCGCCCCGGTGTGACCGGCACCGATCTGTCGCTGTATGTCGCGCAGATCCTGCGTCAGCGCAAGGTAGTCGGCAAGTTCGTAGAGTTCTGCGGGCCGGGCCTGGACAACCTGAGCTGGGCGGCCCGCGGTACGGTGTCGAACATGGCGCCCGAGTACGGCGCGACCGTGGTGTTCTTTCCGTTCGACGATGAAACCAGCCGCTATCTGACGCTGTCCGGCCGCTCGCCGGAGTTGCGCGCCAGGGCTGAACGCTATATGGACGTTCAGGGCTTGTGGCGTCGCTCGGATGCGCCGGAGCCTGAGTTCACCGACCTGATCGAACTGGACCTCGCCAGCCTTGAGCCCAGCGTCGCCGGTCCGCACCAGCCCCACCAGCGCCAGCCGCTGGCGCAGGCCGGTGCGTCGTTCGACCAGCATGTGCTCGGTGACCAACTGATCGCCAGCAGCGCGCCGCATCAGTCCAGCCAGCCTGGCTCTTTTTTCGAACCGGATTTCGGCGAACCCATCGGTCATGGCGCGGTGGTCATCGCGGCAATCACCAGTTGCACCAACACCGCCAACCCGGCGCAGATGATCCAGGCCGGTCTGCTGGCCCGCAACGCCCGAAAGCTGGGCCTGCGCCGCAAACCCTGGGTCAAGACGTCGCTGTCGCCCGGCTCGCAAGTGGTCGCCGATTACCTGCGCGAAGCCGATCTGCTGCAGGACTACGCGGCGCTGGGTTTTGATCTGGCCGGGTTTGGCTGCATGACGTGCATCGGCAACTCGGGGAACCTGGAACCGCGCGTCGAAGCCTTCGCCGAACAAGGCCTCAAGGGTGTGGTGGTGCTGTCGGGCAACCGCAATTTCGAGGGCCGGGTCAACCCGCGGGTGCCTGCCGGCTACCTCGCCTCTCCGGCGCTCGTAGTCGCTTACGCCATCGCCGGCGACATCCACGTCGATCTGGTCAACCAGCCGCTGGGCCAGGACAGCAACGGTCAAGACGTCTACCTTCATGAGCTGATGCCCAGCGATGAGCAGGTTGCGGACATGGCGCGGCAGGTCGTGCGTCCGGAGTTTTTTGCCGAGCGGCTCAAGACGGTCTGGGACGGCACTCATCACTGGCAAGCGCTCAGCGCAGCCGGGAGCGTGCAGTATCCATGGGATGCCTCGTCTACTTACCTGCGTCGCCCGCGTTACCTCGAAGACATCCAGGCGACAGCGCCGGAAACCCTGCGCATCGCCGACGCGCGGATTCTCATGGTGCTGGGCGACAACGTCACCACCGACCACATTTCCCCTGCAGGCGCGATTCCACGCGACAGCCTTGCCGGTCAGTGGCTGATCGAGCATCGCGAGGACCCGGTCGACCTGAATCAGTACTCCACCCGGCGCAGCAACCATGAAGTGATGCTGCGCGGCGCGTTCACCAACCGCAGCGTGCGCAACCTGCTGCTGAGCGAGCAGCCCGGGCTCGGCGCTTGGGCCTGGACCGCCGACGGCCAGCAAGTGTTGCCGGTCTACGAAGCGTCGGCGAGTTATCTGGCGCAGGGCACGCCGCTGGTCATCTTCGGTGGCATCAACTACGGCGCCGGTTCCAGCCGCGACTGGGCGGCCAAGGCGCAAGCCCTGCTGGGTGTCCGCGCAGTGGTGACGCGCAGCTTCGAGCGTATCCATCGCAGCAACCTGATCGGCATGGGCATCCTGCCGCTGACTTTTGCGGAAGGTGCGACTGCCCAGGACCTGAATCTGCTGGGGCAGGAAACGCTGAGTTTCGAAGGCCTGGACGCGCTTGAAGTGGGCAGCAACGCGGTGGTGCTGTGCATCGATCGTGCGGGCCAGCCGACGCAACGGGTCGACGTCCAGCTCAAGCTCGATTCCCGTCAGGAACTCACCTACTTGTCGCAGGGCGGTATTCTCCCTTACGTGGTCCGCAAGATGCTGGGCCGTTCCGAAAAACATAGCGCCTGAGGCCAAGGCCCGGGCGCGAGGGAGAACACTATGTACGCCTATGTCGGCAGCCGCACCACGCGCGAACGCAACGCGCGCGGTGAAGGGATCAGCGTCTACGCGGTGGATCAGGACCGGGGCACACTTGAGCGAGTTCAACTGCTGGGCGATCTGGTGAATCCGTCGTACCTGACGCTGAGCCGCGCCGGCGATCGGTTGTACACGGTGCACGGCGACCAGAGCGACGTCAGCGCTTTCGCTGTGGAACCTGGCACCGGGCGACTGAGCCTGCTCAATACCCGGAGCACGCAAGGCAAGAACCCGGTTCACCTGGCGCTCGATCCGTCCGGCTCTTATCTGATCGTCACCAACCATATCGGCGCGAGCCTGGCGGTGCTTCCAATCGAGAGAGACGGCAGCCTGGGGGTTTTGAACCAGTTGGTCGAAATAACCGGCGAGCCCGGTCCGCACCGTGTGGAGCAGCCTCATGCCAAGCCGCACTTCGGACTGTTCGACCGTGAGGGTCGCCACGTTATCGTGCCTGACAAAGGCCTGAATCGAGTGTTCAGCTTTCGCTTTGAGGACGGGCGCTTGAGCGAATGCACGCCTTCTTTCGTGCAGACGCGGGAAACCGCCGGGCCGCGTCATCTGGCGTTTCACCCTCGGGGTGACATGGCGTATGTCATCAACGAACTGGATTCCACGGTTACGGCTTACCGCTACGACGCCTCGACCGGCGGGCTGACTGCACGACAGATTCTCAGCACCCTCCCCGCCAGCTACACCGGCGACAGCCGCGCCGCCGGGATTCAGGTCGATACGCAGGGCCGCTTTGTCTATGCCTCGAACCGTGGCTACGACAGCATCGCGGTGTTCGGTATCGACCCGCACACCGGACTGCTGAGTTTCATCGAAGCGGTGCCGAGCGCCGGAAGAACGCCGCGCTTTTTCACCCTGACGCCCAACGGCCGCTACCTGTTTGCGCTCAACGAAGACAGCGACAGCATCGCGGCGTTCGCAGTGGATCCTGCGCACGGCACGCTGACGCCGGCTGGCTTCGCACTGCACTGCGCAAGCCCGGTCTGCATGATTTTCTCGAACTGACTGATCAACGGAGCCTCAATGAACACCATCGATCCGGCCGTGCTGGCCGAGCTTGCTCCCACG
>JARDZH010000485.1 GCA_029240955.1 Pseudomonas sp.
CGTCAGCAAAGCGAGCTCAACGCGCAGTTATCCGCAGCCAAGGCCAAGGTCGAACAACTGACCTTGCGCCGCACGCGTCTGGACGAAGAACTGGCCGAACTCGCCGAACAGCGCGCCATGGAGCATGAAGAGCTGGGCGAGTCACGCTTGCAACTGCAGGATGCACTGGACGCGATGGCTCAGGACACCGAGCAGCGCGAGTTGCTGCAAGCGCAGCGGAACAGCCTGCGCGAACGTCTCGACCGGGTCCGTCAGGACGCGCGTTTGCACAAGGACCGCAGTCATCAACTGGCTGTGCGTCTGGGATCGATCAAGGCGCAACACGACTCGACCCGTCAGGCGCTGGAACGCCTGCAGATGCAGTCCGAGCGTCTGACCGAAAAGCGCGAACAGCTGAGCCTGAATCTGGAGGAGGGCGAGGCGCCTCTGGAAGAACTGCGCCTCAAGCTCGAAGAGCTGCTGGAAAAACGCATGGCAGTCGACGACGAAATGCGCATCGCCAAGATCGCGCTGGAGGACGCCGACCGCGAGCTGCGCGATGCCGAGAAGCGCCGTACTCAGGCCGAACAGCAGTCACAACTGCTGCGTGGACAACTGGAACAGCAGCGTCTGGAATGGCAGTCGCTGACAGTTCGTCGCAAGACGTTACAGGACCAGTTGCTTGAAGACGGTTACGACCTGCACGGGGTGCTGGCAACGCTGACGCCGGAAGCGAACGAGAAGGACGCCGAGCAACAATTGGAAAACATTGCCGCGCGCATTCAGCGACTGGGTGCGATAAACCTTGCGGCGATCGATGAGTACCAACAGCAGTCCGAGCGCAAGCGATATCTTGACGCCCAGAACGCTGACCTGGTCGAAGCGCTGGAGACGCTGGAAAACGTCATCCGCAAGATCGACAAGGAGACCCGCAACCGCTTCAAGGAAACCTTCGATCAGATAAACAGCGGAATTCAGGCACTTTTCCCGAAAGTTTTCGGTGGCGGCTCGGCTTATTTGGAACTGACGGGCGAAGATCTACTCGATACAGGGGTGACAATCATGGCTCGCCCTCCTGGAAAGAAAAACAGCACGATTCATTTGCTGTCCGGCGGGGAAAAAGCACTGACGGCTCTGGCTCTGGTGTTCGCCATATTCAAACTCAACCCGGCGCCATTCTGCATGCTCGACGAAGTCGATGCGCCACTGGATGACGCCAACGTCGGACGATATGCCCGGCTGGTCAAGGAAATGTCCGAAACAGTGCAGTTCATCTATATCACTCACAACAAGATCGCCATGGAAATGGCCGATCAGTTGATGGGTGTCACGATGCATGAACCGGGCTGTTCGCGACTGGTCGCAGTGGACGTCGAGGAGGCCATGGCGCTGGTCGACGCCTAGGCCGCAAGCTTCCTCTGGCGGCCTGATTCGGGTCCCGCTGGATGAAACTTGTGCCCAGGGTGTGGTGCATATCAACTTACGCAGCAAACAGGTGTAACAGACGGTGTAAAGTTGCCTTTGGTCGTGCTAGTTTAGTGACCACTTTTTATTTTCCCGTGGGCAAAATGCCAGTCAGAACATAGACTTGGCACCACGTATTAAAGGGGTTTAGGCCCTTATTTTCAGAATTCTTCATTAGAGGCACTGGATTACATGGAAATCGGTCTGCGCGAGTGGCTGATCGTCATCGGCATCATTGTCATTGCCGGTATTCTCTTCGACGGCTGGCGCCGTATGCGCGGCGGCAAAGGTAAATTGAAATTCAGGCTCGACCGTAACTTGTCCAATCTGCCAGATGACGATGAGCCATCGTCCGCAGAAGTGCTCGGTCCGTCACGTGTGCTGGAAACCCACAAAGAACCGCAGCTCGACGAGCATGACCTGCCGTCGATGAGTGCGACGCCGCGCGACAACAAGCGGGTGACGCCAGAGAAGAAGCGCAAGGACGAGCCTCATGCAGGCGACCTGCATCTGGATGCCGACGGCCCGAGTCTGTTCGCCGGGCACGACGATGACTTCGCGGACGACAAACCGACCCAGCGCATCACCGACGACAAGGACCTGGCGCCTGTCGAAGAAGTGCTGGTGATCAGTGTCATCTCCCGCGACGAAAGCGGTTTCAAAGGGCCGGCGCTGCTGCAGAACATTCTCGAAAGCGGTCTGCGCTTTGGTGAAATGGACATTTTCCATCGTCACGAAAGCATGGCCGGCAACGGTGAAGTGCTGTTCTCGATGGCCAATGCCGTCAAGCCGGGCGTGTTCGATCTGGACGACATCGATCATTTCAGCACCCGCGCCGTGAGCTTCTTCCTCGGCTTGCCGGGCCCGCGTCATCCCAAGCAGGCGTTCGACGTGATGGTGGCGGCGGCTCGCAAGCTGGCCCACGAACTCAATGGCGAACTCAAGGATGACCAGCGCAGTGTCATGACCGCGCAGACCATTGAACATTACCGCCAGCGCATCGTCGAATTTGAGCGTCGTGCTCTGACTCAACGCCGCTGATCGCCACTGGATGGCTGAGCCGCCCGTACGGGAGCTGCGTTTGCGCTCCCGACGGCCCGGACGCCGGACACACAAAATGAGCAGCCACGGCTGCTTTTTTGCTTTTTGAGAGAACACCCGTATGAAGGCCGTCGAAACTCGAATCCTGGAATTGCGTGCCGAGCTGGATCAGCATAATTACCGTTACCACGTGCTGGATGAGCCCAGTATTCCGGACGCGGAATACGATCGTCTGTTCAAGGAACTCAAGGCGCTGGAGGCCGACAATCCGCATCTGGTAACGCCTGATTCTCCTACACAGCGGGTGGGCAGCGCGGCGCTTTCCGCCTTCACTCAGGTTCGGCATGAACTGCCGATGCTCAGCCTGGGCAACGCGTTCGAAGAATCCGATCTGCGTGATTTCGGTCGCCGCGTCAACGAGGGGCTCGACCTTCCCGCGGGCGACTTGCTTGGCGACGGTGCCCGCGTGCAGTTCAGTTGCGAGCCCAAGCTGGACGGCCTGGCGGTCAGTCTGCTGTATCGCGACGGCGCGCTGGTGCGCGGCGCGACTCGCGGGGACGGCACGACCGGCGAAGACATCAGCGTCAACGTGCGCACAGTGCGCAACATCCCGCTCAAGCTGCACGGCACGGGCTGGCCGCAGGTGCTTGAAGTGCGTGGCGAAGTGTTCATGTCCAAGGCAGGCTTCGAACGGCTCAACGCCAGCCAGCTGGAAATCGGCGGCAAGACGTTCGCCAAC
>JARDZH010000486.1 GCA_029240955.1 Pseudomonas sp.
ATCTTCGGCGGTCTGACGCCGATGGCGGTCACCCTGCTGATGAAATCCAATCCCATGGGGCCTGCCTATTACGTGGCGGGGATCTGCCTGATCGGAGTAGCGTGTGGGCTGTACCTGATGTCCAAGAAGCGCTGAGTCGCCCTGAAGTTGCGCCGCTCCTGCACATGTTGCGGGAGCGGTTCTTGCCTGCGATCACGCCTGGTATGGCAATGTGATGGCCTTTCATCCAACTGTCACAATCCTCTCTTAGAGTGCTTGCAAGGCCCGCCGATACTGAGCGTCGACCCAACCCCACTCTCTGGATCTGCTAGGAGCAAGGCATGAAACTCACGCGTTTGATGGCGGCCATGACCTTCGTCGCCGCTGGCGTAGCCACCGCCAATGCGGTCGCCGCTGTCGACCCTTCCATCCCTGCCTACGTCAAGACCACTGGCGTGTCGGGCAACCTCTCCAGTGTGGGCTCCGATACCCTGGCCAACCTGATGACCTTGTGGGCCGAGAACTACAAGAAGGAATACCCGAACGTCAACATCCAGATCCAGGCGGCGGGTTCGGCCACCGCGCCCACGGCACTGATCGAGGGCACGGCCAACCTGGGTCCGATGAGTCGCAAGATGAAGGACACCGAAATGGCGGCCTTCGAGCAGAAGTATGGCTACAAGCCTACGGCCATCCCGGTGGCCGTCGACGCCCTGGCCGTGTTCGTGCACAAGGACAACCCGATCCAGCACTTGACCATGGAACAGGTCGATGCGGTGTTCTCGTCCACTCGCCTTTGCGGCGCGAAGGCCGATGTGAAGACGTGGGGCGACCTGGGTGTGACCGGCGACCTGGCCAACAAGCCCGTGCAGTTGTTCGGGCGCAACTCGGTATCCGGCACCTATGGCTATTTCAAGGAAGAGGCGCTGTGCAAGGGTGACTACAAGCCCAACGTCAACGAGCAGCCAGGTTCCGCTTCGGTGGTCCAGTCGATCAGCAGCTCGCTGAACGGCATCGGTTACTCGGGCATCGGCTACAAGACCGCCAGCGTGAAAACCGTTCCGCTGGCCAAGAAGGGCAGCAGCGAGTTCATCGAAGACACCGAAGAGAACGCCCTGAACGGCAAGTACCCGCTGTCGCGCTTCCTCTACGTGTACGTGAACAAGGCACCGAACAAGCCTCTGGCCCCGCTGGAAGCCGAATTCGTCAAGCTGATGCTGTCCAAGCAAGGCCAGGAAGTCGTGGTCAAGGATGGCTACATTCCGCTGCCTGCCAAAGTCGCTGCCAAGGCATTGGCCGACCTGGGTCTGAAGGAAGGAGCCGACGTCGCCAAGCAGTAACCGGACCGTCGCTGTAATGCAGGGTCCTTGAGGGACGGTGTTACCCTGCATCAACTACTTCCCGTTCGCTGCAGGCTTCCGGCCTGCGGCGATTTGTTGCGTCACCTCGTTGTCATGTTTCTGTCATACAGGACCGCTAGGGTGTGCGCATGAATGATCTGGCCAATTCACGATGACCCCGACTTCCCCTCCCAAGCGCATCGATTTCAATACGCCTGAGCTGCAGCGCAAGCGTCGCATCCGTGCGCTCAAGGATCGCTTTACCCGCTGGTATGTATTAGTGGGCGGTCTGGCCGTGCTGGCCGCGATTACGCTGATCTTCTTTTTCCTGGCCTATGTGGTGGTGCCACTGTTCAGGGGCGCACAGCTGACGGTCGAGCCGCCCCTGCATCCGGCGTGGATGCAGGATATCGGCAAGCCTCTGGTGTACGCGCTCGAAGAGCAGAATGAAGCGGGCATGCGCGTTTCCGAGCAGGGCGTCGCCCTGTTCTTCAATGCGCATACGGGTGAAGAGCTGTCACGTACGCAGCTGCCCATTCCGGCCGATGTGACCGTGACCGCCAGTGCCAAGGACCAGCCCGGCGCGCCGTTGGTGGTGCTTGGCTTGTCCAACGGCCAGGCCCTGGTGTTCCGTCATACCTATCGTGTGACCTATCCAGACGGCAACAAGACCATCACCCCGGCGATCGAGTTTCCCTACGGCAATACTCCCATCGTGCTGGACCCTCAAGGTCGTGCGCTGGAGCGGGTCAGCATCAACGCCAACGATTCCAGCCTGATCCTGGCCGGTTCCACCGGTGGGCAGCTCAATGTGCTGCAACTGACCAGCGAAGAAAACATGATGACCGGCGAGGTCACCAACGAGCAGAAGCGCATCGACCTGCCGCAGATGAACCAGGCCGTGAAGGCCCTCTTCATCGACCCCCGCCAGCAATGGCTGTACGTGATCAATGGCCGCGCCCAGGCCGATGTCTTCAGCTTGCGCGACCGAAGCATGAACGGCCGCTACAAGCTCAGCGAAAACGCCGAAACCCAGGTCACCGCCAGCGCACAGTTGGTTGGCGGCATTTCGCTGATCATCGGCGACTCCAAAGGCGGCCTGGCCCAGTGGTTCATGGCCCGTGACGAAGACGGCGAACCGCGGCTCATGCAGATTCGCACCTTCCAGATGAGCAACTCGCCGATCATCCAGATCAGCTCCGAGCAGCGTCGCAAGGGCTTCACTGCACTGGATGCCTCCGGCAAGCTCGGGGTATTCCACAGCACGGCGCATCGCACATTGCTGATCGAGCAGGTGGTCGATGGCGCTGGCATCTATGCGATGTCACCGCGAGCCAACACGCTCATGGTCGAAGCCAACGGCGCATTGCAGCCGCTGACCCTGCACAACCCGCACCCCGAGGTGTCCTGGAGTTCGATGTGGAGCAAGGTCTGGTACGAAAACTACGACAAACCGGCGTATGTCTGGCAGTCGACGGCAGCCAACAGTGACTTCGAACCGAAGATGAGCCTGGCGCCGTTGACGTTCGGCACTCTGAAAGCTGCGTTCTACGCGATGCTCCTGGCCGCGCCGCTGGCCATTGCCGCAGCGATCTATACCGCCTACTTCATGGCACCGGGCATGCGCCGCAAGGTCAAGCCGGTCATCGAGCTGATGGAGGCGATGCCCACGGTGATCCTCGGCTTCTTCGCCGGCCTGTTCCTGGCACCTTATGTAGAGGGGCACCTGCCGGGCATCTTCAGCCTGCTGTTGCTGACCCCCTTGGGCATCCTCGGTGCAGGCTTCATGGCCAGCCGGTTACCCGAAGCGATCCGCCTGCGCATTCCCGATGGCTGGGAAAGCGCCATCCTGATCCCGGTGATCCTGCTGGTGGGCTGGTTTGCGCTGTACATGAGCCCGT
>JARDZH010000487.1 GCA_029240955.1 Pseudomonas sp.
GCTTGCTGACGCACCATGATCGCCTCGTCGGCCATGGCCGGAACGTAAGCGCCGCCCGCCGTGCAGGAGCCCATGACCACCGCAATCTGCGCAATGCCCTGCGCACTCATGTTGGCCTGATTGAAGAAGATCCGTCCGAAGTGCTCGCGGTCGGGGAACACTTCATCCTGACGCGGCAGGTTCGCGCCGCCCGAATCCACGAGATACACGCAGGGCAAACGGTTCTGCTGCGCAATGGCCTGAGCGCGCAGGTGTTTCTTGACCGTGAGCGGGTAGTAACTGCCGCCTTTGACCGTGGCATCGTTGGCGATGATCATGCATTCGACGCCTGCGATCCGCCCGATGCCAGCGATCAGTCCGGCTGCGGGTACGCTTTCGTCATACACCTGCCAGGCCGCCAGTTGGCCGATTTCGAGAAAGGGCGAACCGATGTCCAGCAATCGGTTGATCCGTTCGCGGGGTACCAGTTTGCCGCGTGACGTATGGCGCTCTTGGGCTTTGCTACCGCCGCCCTGGCGTACTTGCGCCAGTTGCTGCTGCAGGTCCTCGACCTGAGCGAGCAAAGCGGCACGGTTGTCGTTGAACTCGGCGCTGCGCGTGTTGATGCGGGTGTGAAGGGTCGTCATAACGGCTCCAGACAATCAGCGGGTCTCGTTGAACAGCTCGCGGCCGATCAGCATGCGTCGGATTTCGCTGGTCCCGGCGCCGATTTCATACAGCTTGGCGTCACGCAGCAGACGTCCTGCGGGGAATTCATTGATATAGCCGTTGCCGCCAAGGATCTGGATCGTTTCCAGCGCCATTTGAGTCGCCCGCTCGGCGCTGTAGAGAATGATGCCGGCCGCATCCTTGCGCGTGGTCTCGCCGCGATCACAGGCCTGGGCCACGGCATACAGGTAAGCGCGGCTGGCGTTGAGCTGGGTGTACATGTCGGCGATCTTGCCCTGGATCAGCTGGAACTCGCCGATACTCTGGCCGAACTGCTTGCGGTCGTGAATGTACGGGAGCACGAGGTCCAGACAGGCCTGCATGATGCCGGTCGGTCCGCCGGACAACACGACGCGTTCGTAATCAAGCCCGCTCATCAGCACTTTGACGCCGCCGTTGAGCGGGCCGAGCAGGTTCTGTTCAGGCACTTCAACGTCATCAAAAAACAGCTCGCAGGTGTTGGAACCGCGCATGCCCAGCTTGTCGAATTTCTCGCTGCGAGAAAAACCCTTCCAGTCGCGCCCGACAATGAATGCGCTGATGCCGTGCGGCCCCTTGTCCAGGTCGGTCTTGGCGTAGATCACGTACGTATTGGCATCCGGGCCGTTGGTGATCCAGGTCTTGCTGCCGTTGAGGATGAAACGGTCGCCCTGGCGGTGAGCGCGCAGCTTCATCGAGACCACGTCCGATCCTGCATTGGGCTCGCTCATCGCCAGCGCGCCCACGTGCTCGCCGCTGATGAGGCGGGGCAGGTAGCGGGCTTTCTGTTCGGCGGTGCCGTTACGGTTGATCTGATTGACGCAAAGATTGGAGTGCGCGCCGTAGGACAGCGCAACGGAGGCCGAGCCACGACTGATTTCTTCCATGGCCACGACGTGCGCCAGGTAACCCAGGCCCGCGCCGCCGTACTCTTCGCTGACGGTGATGCCCAATACGCCCATGTCGCCGAGCTTGCGCCACATGTCGGCGGGAAACAGGTTGTCCTTGTCGATCTGTGCGGCGCGTGGCGCCAGTTCGGCTGCGAAGAAAGACTGCAATTGGTCACGAAGCATGTCGATGGTTTCGCCCAAGGCGAAATTCAGGCTGGGGTAAGTCATGTGGCGCATTCCTGGATTATTGTTGGACGGATAAGCAATGACCTTTACGTTAACGTAAGCCTGAGCGCGAAGGCTGTCAACGTTGCAAGCTACGAGGACAAGGATTACGGAGAGGGGGAGCACTGCTGGGTATCGCAAACCGCAGAAAGCACGAAGGGGAGCCTAGGCTCCCCTTCAAGGTTTCTTTGTATGCTCTTTTCTTATTATCTGGGCGGCCTGTTGTTGTTTTTGGCGACCAAACCCGTTACCGCTGTGAGCGACCCCATTCAGGGTCAAGAGCAAACGTATTTTTTTGAGCGCTGATCGCTTTGACCGTTTAAGCCGACTCGGGCGCTACCTGAAGGTAGTTTTATTGTTCTCTGCCCGGCTGCGAAGCCCTTGCTGACAAGTGCCTCGGGAAAGCCATCCACTCCAAAAAAATCTGTTAGCTGCGCCTCTGCCCGTGTTGTTCTTGTTATGTCAGAGCCGGTACATGTTGTTTTTATTGGATGCTGCCGTTTCTTGTTGTTGTTATGCCTGAAGAGATAGCAGAACCCGTGCCAGTTTTTTGAAAGCCAATGAAAACAGGCATTTAGCGCTGATTGGCACCGGGTCCGTTCGGCGTGGTTCACGAATGTGTTCCCGTGATACCCGCCTGCCTCGCTTCAGTGACGCGCAGGGTAACACTCTGTGACAAGATGTCGCACCATTGTCCGACCAATGTCACTGTGTCGTATCCAGTTGGGCCGATCGTGCTGAGGCCACTTTCGAGCCGTTGCTGCGCCCCATGACGCTGCAAATGCGTTGGCCGGCCTCGATGACGCGGTCAAGATCGACGTCGGTACGAATCCCCAAGCCGGCCAGCATGTACAGCACGTCCTCGGTTGCGACGTTGCCGCTCGCGCCTTTCGCATAAGGGCAGCCGCCCAGACCTGCCACGGAACTGTCGAACACGCTGATGCCTTCCAGCAGGCTCGCGTAAATGTTGACCAGCGCCTGGCCATAGGTGTCGTGGAAGTGCCCGGCCAGTTTCGAACGGGGAATCCGCGCAGCAACCCGGTCAAGCATCTGGCGAGTGGAGCCAGGGGTGCCCACTCCAATGGTGTCGCCCAGCGACACCTCGTAACAGCCCATCGCGATCAACTCTTCCGCCACCGCCGCGACCTGCTGCGGTGGAACGCTGCCTTCATAAGGGCAGCCCAGCACGCAGGACACGTAACCGCGCACCCGAACCCTGTGTTGGCTCGCCGTTGCCATGATCGGCGCGAAGCGCTCCAGGCTTTCGCTGATCGAACAATTGATATTGCGTTTCGAAAAGGCTTCCGAGGCGGCGGCGAACACGGCGACTTCACCAACGCCTGCAGCCATCGCTTCTTCGAAACCACGGAGGTTGGGAGTCAGGGCCGAATAGATGACCCCGTCGCGACGTGCAATC
>JARDZH010000488.1 GCA_029240955.1 Pseudomonas sp.
CGATCTAGGGCAAAGCCGGCGAGGGCGACCAGACCCGTGCCCATCCCGGCCAGCGCCGGCAGCACGCCGCCGGGCGGCACGGTGGCCGGCAGCAGATTTTGCAGCAACGCGAACAGCCCCAGCTGAGCGATCCAGCCCAGCAAGGCGCCGCCGAGGCTGGCGAGCAATCCGATGATTGCCAGCTGCAGACTGAACAGTGTCAGCGCCTCGCCGCGTGACAGGCCCAGGCAGCGCAGCAGCGCGCTGGCGTCATAACGCCGTGCGGCAAAGCGGCTGGCGGACAACGCCACCGCCACACCGGCCAGCAACACGGCGACCAGACTCGCCATGTTCAGATAGCGCTCGGCCTTGCCCAACGCACCGCCGATCTGCTGACTGCCGTCGCGGGCATCCTTGATTTCCTGATGCGGCTCCAGTCCCGACTCGATTGCCTTGCGATACGCGGCCAAGGTGTCCGGTGAACCGCTCCACATTTCGCGGTAGGTCACGCGGCTGCCCGGCTGCACCACATTGGTCGCCGCCAGGTCCTGCTCGTTGATCATCACCCGAGGCGTGAGGCTGTAGAAGTTGCCGGCCCGATCAGGCTCGTAGGTCAGCACGCGGGTCAGCTTCAGCGTCTTGGCGCCGACGTCGATGTCGTCGCCGATCTTCAGGTCGACGGCGGCGAACAACCGCGCTTCAGCCCAAGCCTCGCCGGGTTTCGGGCCGCTGCCAGGCGCTTCGGTCTGGTAGAGATCCGGAGCGCTTTTCAGCTCACCGCGCAATGGGTAAGCCTCATCGACTGCCTTGACGCTGGACAGCTGAATGCCGTTGTCGGTGGCGATCACGCTGGAGAAGATCACGATTCGCGCGTGGTCGAGCTTGAGCTGTTCACCGGCCTGGATCTGTTCCGGTCGCGCCGGGCTTGAGCCTTCCAGGATCAGGTCCGCCCCGAGAAACTCGGTGGCACGCAGCATCATGGCGCCGTTCAGGCGCGCGCCAAAGTAACCGATGGCGGTGCTGGCTGCCACAGCCACCACCAGCGCAAAGAACAGCACCCGCAATTCACCGGCGCGGGCGTCGCGCAGCAACTGGCGACCGGCGAGGCTGAGCAGTCGAAGAAAGGGCAGGCGTGCCATCAAGGCTCCAGAGGGGCTACCAGACGGCCCCCTTCAAGACGGATCAGGCGGCGGCAGCGGTGTGCCAGTCGCTCGTCGTGGGTCACCAGCACCAGCGTGGTCTGGCGTTCCTTGTTCAGCTCGAACAGCAAGTCAGTGATTCGCGCGCCAGTCTGGCTGTCGAGATTGCCGGTCGGCTCGTCCGCGAACAGCACGTCGGGATCGGCCGCGAACGCACGTGCGATCGCCACGCGCTGCTGCTCGCCACCCGACAATTGACGCGGGGTGTGAGTCAGGCGCTTGCCCAGCCCCACACGATCAAGCAGCTCGCGCGCCCGGTCGCGGGCGTCCTTGCGGCCTTCGAGCTCCATGGGCAGCATGACGTTTTCCAGCGCGTTGAGGCTGTCCAGCAACTGGAAGGACTGAAAGACAAAACCGACGTGCTCGGCTCGCACCCGGGCGCGCTGATCCTCGTCCAGCTCGCTGAGGTTGCGGCCCGACAGGGTCACCGCGCCGGCGCTCGGCAGATCGAGCCCGGCAAGCAGGCCGAGGAGGGTGGATTTGCCGGAACCGGAGGCGCCGACGATGGCCAGCGTATCGCCCTTGTTCAGTTCCAGGGAGAGTTCGTGCAGGATAGTCAGGTCACCTTCGGTGCTGGAGACGACTTTACTGAGGCTTTGGGCACTGAGAATACTTTCACTCATGGAGAATCCGATGCGTGCGTGGTTTTTAAGTGCTGGCCTGGGGTTGTTGCTGCTGTCGCAAGGCGCAATGGCGGGCACGGTGTTGATCGTTGGGGATAGTATCAGCGCGGCTTTCGGGCTGGATACCCGTGTGGGCTGGGTCAGCAAGCTGGAGCAGAGGCTCCGGGACGAGGGTTTCAGTGACAAGGTGGTCAATGCGTCCATCAGCGGTGACACCAGCGCGGGAGGCCAGGCGCGGCTGCCTGCGCTGCTTGCAGAGCACAAACCTGAGCTGGTGATCCTCGAACTGGGCGGCAACGACGGGCTGCGCGGGCAGCAGCCAGCGCAATTGCAACAAAACCTTTCTTCGATGATCGACCAGTCCCGGGCCGCCGGTGCCAAGGTGCTGTTGCTGGGGATGCGCATTCCGCCCAACTACGGGCCGCGTTATACCAAGGCGTTCGAAGAGGTCTATAGCGCGCTCGCTGAACAGAAAAAGGTGCCTCTGGTGCCGTTTTTCCTCGAAGGCGTGGGCGGGGTGCCCGAGCTGATGCAGGACGACGGTCTGCATCCGGCCGCAGCGGCTCAGGACAAGTTGCTGGAAAATGTCTGGCCGACCCTGAAACCGCTGCTTTGAGGCTTTCCCGGGCGGGGGCTTTCGGCTAAGGTGGCGCCCCCGATCTGGAGCCCCCCATGCCGCGTCCCGCCTGGTCCCTGTTTGCCTATCAATTGCTCGAACCCGACGAGCAGCTCGACCTGTTCGCCTGCCAGGAAGTACGCGTCCATCTGATCGCTCGCCAGCTTGAACTGGGCGGCTCCGCCGACCGCACGTTGTGCGGCACGCTGTTGCCAGCGCAACCTCAACTTTCTGCGGTCGAGACGCAGGCCATGCAGGACGAACGACTGTGCCCGCTGTGCAAGGCCATTCTCGATGCCCAGCGACGTGGCATGAACCCGATCTGGCCGGAGCTGTAGCAGGCAGGGCAATCTCCCCGATCCGCTGTGGGCGGTGTACACTCGCGTTTTCCCACTTCCCCGTTTCCCGTCTACCTGAAGGATTGTCCAGGATGTTGTCGCGCATTCCAGTCATTACCCGCTGCCTGTCGATTGCTGCTTTGTGTGCGGCCAGCTCTGTCAACGCACTGGAATTCCCGCTGCCGCCGCCCGGGGAGGACATCATCGGTCAGGTGCAGGTGGTCAAGGCCAAGTACGAAGACACCTTTGCCGACCTGGGCACACAGTACGATCTGGGCTATCTGGAAATGATCGCCGCCAACCCGGGTGTCGACCCCTGGTTGCCGGGCGCCGGCACCGACATCGTGCTGCCGACCCGCTTCATCCTGCCGCCGGGTCCGCGCGAAGGGATCGTGATCAACCTGTCCGAATACCGCATGTACTACTACCCCAAAGGGCAGAATGTGGTGCACACCTATCC
>JARDZH010000489.1 GCA_029240955.1 Pseudomonas sp.
CGTCCGCGCCCGCTCGACCGGTACGACCGATGCGGTGTACGTAGTCGTCCGGCACTTCCGGCAGGGTGAAGTTGATGACGTGGCTGATCCCGTCGATGTGAATGCCGCGGCCTGCAACGTCGGTCGCGACCAGCACGCGGATCTTGCCTTCGCGAAAGCCTTCCAGCGTCTTGATGCGTTTGTGCTGTGGCACGTCGCCGGATAGCTGTGCGGCGTTTACGCCGTCACGTACCAGGCGCTCCTCGATCCGGCGAACCTCGTCCTTGCGGTTGGCAAAGACCATCACGCGTTCCCAACCGTTGTCGGTGACCAGGTTGTACAACAGCTTGTACTTGTCCGCCCCGGCGACTGCATAGATATGCTGTTCGACGTTCTCGTTGGCGACGTTTTCAGCTTCGATCTCGACGATGGCAGGATCGGTGGTCCACTGCTTGGCGAGGTTCATCACGTCATCGGTGAAGGTTGCCGAGAACAGCAGCGTCTGACGCTCGCCTTTGTGCGGAGTCTGGCGAATGATCTGACGGACCTGCGGGATGAAACCCATGTCCAGCATCCGGTCGGCTTCGTCCAGCACCATGACTTCAACCATGTCCAGATGCACTTCGCCGCGCTGGTTGAAGTCCAGCAGACGGCCTGGCGTGGCCACCAGAATGTCGCAATGACGGGCTTCGAGCTGCTTGAGCTGCTTGTCGAAATCCATGCCGCCGACGAACGTCATGACGTTCAGGTTGGTGTACTTGGTCAGCGCTGCGGCGTCCTTGGCGATCTGCACCACCAGCTCGCGGGTCGGCGCGATGATCAGCGCGCGGGGCTCGCCCATGTAACGCTCGCGGGGCGGCGGCGTCTGGGTCAGCTGGGTGATGATGGAAATGAGGAAGGCGGCGGTCTTGCCGGTGCCGGTCTGCGCGCGGCCGATCGCGTCCTTGCCCTTGAGCGTGTAACCCAGAACGCCCGCCTGAATCGGCGTGCAATACGGAAAGCCCAGGTCCTGAATGGCGTGCATCAGCTCGGGGGCCAGCGGGAAGTCATGGAAGCGGGTCTTGCCTTCCATCGGCTCGACGACGAAGTCCTCGATCTTCCACGGTGCAACCGGCGGCTTGGGTGCGCGTTCACGGCGTGGCCGTTCGGCTTTGGGTTTGTCCTGTTGCGCTGCAGGTGCGGCGACAGGTTCGTGAGCCTGTGCGGCGGCATCGGCTGCGGCCTGTGGAGCGGAATTCTGTGAAGCGGCATCGGCCGCAGTCTGCGGGGCGGGGGCGGGTACTGCCTGGCTCGGTGCGGGCTGCCCGGCCTCGCTCTTACCGAACATCTTTTTAAGTGCTTTAAGCACGGTCATCTCGTCAATTGATTAAGGAATATACGCCGAGCAGTGTAAAGCAAGAACCGTGCTCGGCGTAGTGTCATACGGCAGCGACGCTGCGCGCCGGTGCGTTACCGCAACTTGTCGCCCAGCCAGGAACCGATATCGGCAATTTCCTGCGGTAACACTTGATGGCCCATTGGGTACTCCTGCCAGTGCGCGGTGACACCCAGCTGCTTGAGCTGCTCATAGGCGGCACGCCCCATCGCGGTATGCACGACTTCATCGTTGTAACCGTGCAGGCAATAGGCCGGGATGCGCTGCTGACTGGCAGACAGAATCATCTGTTCATTGAAGGTCGGCGCATACGTGGACAGCGCCAGCACGCCGCCCAGCGGACCTTGCCAGCGGAGGTAAGCCGTGTGCAAAACCACCGCGCCACCCTGAGAAAAACCGGCCAGGAAGATTCGCGCCGGATCGATGCCGCTGTCGCGTTGCTGTTCGATCAGGTTCAGCACCTTCTGCGCCGACGCTTCCATCTGATCGTTGTCGATCGAGCGAGCCACCGAGCTCAGCGTCTTGATGTCATACCAGCTCGGCATCTGGTAGCCGTTGTTGATGGTGACCGGTTGGGTCGGTGCCTGTGGAAGCACGAAACGCGTGGTGTGCAGAGTTTCCTGCAGCGCTTCGGCCACCGGCAGGAAATCGTAACGGTCGGCACCCAGGCCGTGCAGCCAGATGACGCAGGCATCGGCACTGCCGACAGGTTCGAGAATCAGCGGGTCGGTCATGACTGCTCCATTGTTGTGCGAGTGGCGCTTTTTTAGCGCATTAATACGGTGCGCGCCCTGTTCAAATCTGAACGAAGATGTCGCAAGGCTACAAGTTTAGCTCTTGTGCTGTCGCTAATTCGACATTGCCACCATGCTGGTACGGGCTTTGCTATGAAACGGGTGGAGTCTAAGCGCTCACCTCGACCGGTAACACTATCAGGCTATACCGATAACGGTCGCAAGGCAGCACGGGAGTCCGAGCGTCAGGGATTCGCGGCACGATTCACCGCGCACCGTTTCGGTACGGGGAAATCACAGGGCTTTGATCCGGGGGGACTGTTTCGCAGCTGAACGCTCATGACGGGCGCACACGCGAAGAGTTGATCAAACCCAGCGACGCATTGACCCAAAAACAAGCCAGCACGGGGTCAGCCATGCCTCACAAGGGTGCGACGTGATCAAGGCTCGCAAACAACAAAGAGCAAACTGGAGGTTTGAATGAAGATGTTGAAATCCACCCTGGCTGTAGTCACAGCAGTTGCAGCGCTCGGCGTGGCCGGGGCTGCCAACGCCGGTGCTACCCTTGACGCTGTTCAGAAGAAAGGCTTTGTTCAGTGCGGCGTCAGCGATGGCCTGCCAGGGTTTTCCGTTCCGGATGCCAGCGGCAAGATCACCGGTATCGACGCTGATGTTTGCCGTGCCGTAGCTGCTGCCGTTTTCGGTGACGCCACCAAGGTCAAGTTCAGCCAGCTGAACGCCAAAGAGCGTTTCACCGCGCTGCAATCGGGTGAAATCGACGTACTGTCGCGTAACACCACCTGGACCAGCTCCCGTGACGCGGGCATGGGCCTGGTATTCGCTGGCGTGACTTACTACGACGGTATCGGCTTTCTGGTAAACAACAAGCTGGGCGTCAAGAGCGCCAAAGAGCTGGACGGCGCGACCGTGTGTATCCAGGCCGGCACCACCACTGAGCTGAACGTCTCCGACTACTTCCGCTCCAACGGCATGAAATACACCCCTATCACTTTCGACACCTCCGACGAAAGCGCCAAGTCGCTGGAAGGCGGCCGTTGCGACGTACTGACCTCCGACCAGTCGCAGCTGTACGCACAGCGCAGCAAGCTGGCCAAGCCGGACGA
>JARDZH010000490.1 GCA_029240955.1 Pseudomonas sp.
TGGGCACGCTGAACTTTGCCAAGATCAAGGGCAGCCACACCGCGATGAAGTCCGGCATGCTGGCTGCTGAATCGGTGGCCGACGCGTTGTTTGCCGGCAGCGAAGGCGGCGACGTGCTGACGTCGTATGTAGATGGCTTCAAGGCGAGCTGGGTACACGAAGAGCTGTTCACCAGCCGCAACTTCGGTGCGGCGATCCACAAGTTCGGCGCGATCAAGGGCGGCGCGTTCAACTTCGTCGACCAGAACATCTTCGGCGGCAAGATGCCGTTCACGCTGCGCGACAAGACGCCGGACTATGCCTGCCTCAAGCTGGCGGCTGACTCCAGGAAAATCGACTATCCCAAGCCGGACGGCAAGCTCAGCTTCGACAAGCTCAGCTCGGTGTTCCTGTCGAGCACCAACCATGAAGAAGAGCAGCCTTGCCACCTCAAGCTGACCGATCCGAGCATTCCGATCACCAAGAACCTGCCGCTGTACGATGAGCCGGCGCAGCGCTACTGCCCGGCGGGCGTGTACGAGGTGATCACGCAGGAAGACGGTGAAAAGCGCTTCCAGATCAACGCGCAGAACTGCGTGCACTGCAAGACCTGCGACATCAAGGACCCGGCGCAGAACATCACCTGGGTTGCACCGGAAGGCGCTGGTGGGCCGACCTATCCGAATATGTAACACATCAACTAAAGCCCCTTCGGGGGCTTTTTTGTGTGCGACGTATCCGCGTTTTGCCTGATGCACCGCACAACCGTTTTGCCGCCGCTCCGCGCCGGATCGCCAGCAAGCTGGCTCCTACGTCCGTCCGGTGTACCCGCCCTTGTATGAGCCAGCTTGCTGGCGAGACGTCAGCCAAGACACCCCCTCAAGACACCCGCAAATGCGCGCCCTCTTCCACCGGGCTACGTTCGAAATAGCGTTTGTACTCCCGGCTGAACTGCGAAGCGCTCTGATACCCGACCCTCAGCGCAACCTGCGCCACGCCCAGGCCATCGGCGGTCAACAATTGCTGCGCCTTCAACAGGCGCAACCGCTTGAGATACTGCACCGGCGACAGCAGCGTGCTGCGTTTGAAATGCTCGTGGAAGGTCGAGATGCTCATGTTGGCGCAACGGGCCAGCGTCTCCACGTTGAGCGCCTGATCATAATGCTCGTGCAGATAACTCACCGACGCCGCAATGCGGGCGAATTGCCCGTGGTGCTCGACCAGCGCCCGCAACACACCCGCCTGCGGGCCGCGCAGGGCGCTGAAGATCACGTCCCGCACCCGCGCCGCGCCCATCACCTGACATTCCAGCGGGTCCTGCAAACACTGCAACAGACGCTCGACACTGGTGCGCATACCTTCGTCGATACGCACCGAGGACATGGATTCCGGCGTCTGCAACTCACAGGGCTCAGCCCCGACGTTGCCCATCAACTGCACCAGCTCGCTCAGCAGCGTGCGGTCGATGTCCACGGCCACGCCATACAGCGGCTTGTCCGGCGTGGCGAACGTTTCGCACTGGAACGGCACCGACAAGGCCTGAATCAGATAATGGCCGGCACCGTACTCGAACGTCCGCGGCCCAAGGCAAGCGACCTTGCGGCCCTGAACGACGATCATCAGGCTGGGGTCATAAATCAGCGGGCTGCTCGCCACGTAGCTGAAGGCCGACAGCACCTTCACTTCAGGCAAGTGCGTTGCGACGAACCCCGGGCGTACGGCCAGAGGCTTGATGAGCGAAACAAGTTCGGCGGTCGATGAGTCGATAGACATGGAACGGACACAGGTAGAGGAATAGACAGACGCATGATCGCAGATTTGCAGCTCTTGACGCTCGCTTAATCAGGACGCCGGAGGATCAGGCATGAATCACGTAGGATTCGCCATAGCAGCGCCAGCCGCCCGCAAGGACAATGTACGTCTTTCGAAATCAATCATTCCCACTTGCCCTTTAGCGAGGTAAACGCATGTATACCGCCATCGGTTATGCCGCCCAATCCGCCACCGCCCCGCTCGCCCCGATGAAATTCGAGCGCCGCAGCCTGCGCGCTGACGACGTCGCCATCGAGATTCTGTACTGCGGCGTCTGCCACTCCGACATTCACCAGGCCCGCAACGAATGGGGTATCGCCGTTTACCCGTTGATGCCAGGCCATGAAATTGTCGGTCGCGTAACGGCCACCGGCGCCGAGGCCACCCAATACAAAGTCGGTGATCTGGTCGGCGTAGGCTGCATGGTTGATTCCTGCCGCCAGTGCTCGGCGTGCAAATCGGATCTGGAGCAATACTGCCTCGAAGGCCCGACCATGACATATGCCACGCCGGACCGCGTCGATGGCACCAACACCATGGGCGGTTATTCCGACAGCATCGTGGTCGCCGAACACTTTGTCGTGCGCATCCCGGAAAACCTCGACCCGGCCGCTGCCGCGCCGATCCTGTGCGCGGGCATCACCACCTATTCGCCGCTCAAGCATTACGGCGTCAAGGCTGGCGATAAGGTCGGGGTCCTCGGCATGGGCGGTCTGGGCCACATGGGCATCAAGTTCGCCAAGGCGATGGGCGCTGAAGTGACTCTGTTCACCCGCTCCGCTGCCAAGGCCGCGGAAGCTCGTCGCCAGGGTGCCGATCACGTCATCGTCTCCACCGATGCCGAACAGATGAAAGCCGCTGCCGGTCACTTCGACTTCCTGCTCGACACCATTCCGGTCCAGCACGACCTGAACCCCTACCTGGAAACCCTGCGTTTCGACGGCGTACACATCCTGGTCGGCCTGATCGAACCGGTAGAGCCGCCCGTGCACGCGGCCAACCTGGTGATGAGCCGTCGCGTGCTCGCCGGCTCGCTGATCGGTGGCATCGCGGAAACCCAGGAAGTGCTGGATTTCTGTGCCGAGAAAGGCATCACCTGCGACATCGAAATGCTCGACATCCGCAACATCAACGAAGCCTACGAGCGCATGCTGGCCGGTGACGTGAAGTACCGTTTCGTCATCGACATGGCGACCCTCAAGGCCTGATGGCCTGAGCCCCGCCGAGTTCGGCCGACAGTCCCGCTGCAATCTTCTTGATCAGCGGGACCAGCTCGGCCATTTTTTCCAGGGGCATGTAAGGCACGGTACTGGCGACACTGATGCCGGCAACGATCTGTTTGCTGGCATCCCGTACCGGCGCTGCTACACAACGGATCGACGGTTCGTTGTCCTCCAGATCGAACGCATAACCGCCCT
>JARDZH010000491.1 GCA_029240955.1 Pseudomonas sp.
TTCATCGACGCAGAGTTTCTTGCGCAGACGGCGGGAACGGTTAGTGGCCATGGAACAATCCTCATAAATAAATACCGGGCGGCACTTTACCAGTTCACACCGGTAAAAGCCCGTCTATTGGACATTCCGTTCCGCTCCGCAAAAAATGTTTCCGCCATGCGACATACCCTGTCACAACCCCGTCCCGCTTGGGGCATAATGCCGTTTTGCCCGGCATATCCTGCGGGTTATCACGAAAATCTTTACACCATCTATATTTCCACCGAGGGAATTCATCCATGCCCTCATTTTTTGTCCCCTCTCTGCAGTAGGGTTTTACGTTCATGATCAAATCGTTGCGTCCATTGCTTCTGGCCTCCTTCATCATTCCGCTGGCCTTTCCCGTTCATGCTGCCGTCGTCAACACCACCCTTCCTCCCAAGGTTCAACAAGCCCTCAAGGCCAGCAAACTCACAGACGACGCACTGTCGCTGGTGATGCTGCCGCTTAACGGTCCCGGCACCCCGACGGTGTTCAACGCCGATGTTTCCGTGAATCCCGCGTCGACAATGAAGCTGGTGACCACCTACGCTGCGCTCGAAGTGCTCGGCCCGACCCACCAGTGGAAAACCGAATTCTTCACCGATGGCACGCTGAGCAATGGCGTGTTGCGTGGCAACCTGTACCTCAAGGGCGGCGGCGACCCCAAGCTGAACATGGAGAAGCTCTGGCTGCTGATGCGCGACCTGCGCGCCAACGGCGTTCAGCAGGTGACCGGCGATCTGGTCCTGGATCGCAGCCACTTCGTGCAGCCGCAGCTGCCGGTCTTCAACGACGACGGCAATGACGTCAACAAGCCGTTTCTGGTCAAGCCCGACTCGCTGATGGTCAACCTCAAGGCGCTGCGCTTTGTGACCCGCAATGACGACGGCCGGATTCTGGTGTCGGTCGAACCGCCGATCGCCACCATCCGCATCGACGATCAGGTCAAGGCCGCAGCCACCAAACAGTGCAATGGCGAAGTGCGTTACAACCCCGTCGCGCAGCCTGATGGCAGCGTCAATGTGACAGTGAGCGGTCAGCTGGGTAATGGCTGCAACTCGCAGACCTATCTGTCGCTGCTGGACCACCCGACCTACGCAGCGGGCGCCGTGCGCGCCATCTGGAAGGAGCTGGGCGGCACTATTCAGGGCCGGGACCGTGTCGACGTAGTGCCCGGCAGTGCCAAGCTGCTCGCCAAGGCCTTTTCCCCGGATCTGGTGGAGGTCATTCGCGACATCAACAAGTACAGCAACAACACCATGGCTCAGCAGCTGTTCCTGAGCCTGGGCCAGGAATTCCGCAACGAAGCTGATGGCGATGACGCCAAGGCCGCGCAACGCGTGATTCGTCAGTGGCTGGCGAAAAAAGGCATCACCGCTTCGCATCTGGTCATGGAAAACGGTTCGGGCCTGTCGCGGGCAGAACGCGTCAGCGCACGGGAGATGGCCGTCATTCTCCAGGCTGCATGGCGCAGCCCGTATGCAGCCGAGTTCATGAGTTCGATGCCGCTGGCGGGCATGGACGGCACCATGCGCAAGCGCCTCAAGCGCACGCCGGTGCTGGGTCAGGCTCACATCAAGACGGGCACACTGAACACCGTGCGTGCCATTGCCGGTTTCAGCCGTGACAGCAACGGCAACACATGGGCAGTGGTCGCGATCCTCAACGACCCGCGTCCATTCGGTGCGTCGTCGGTGCTGGATGAGGTGCTGGTCGAGTTGTATCGGCAGCCGAAGCTGAGCAATACGACGGTGTCGATTCAGCAGCCTTGAGATGACAAACGGGAGCGCGGCTGCTTGCAAAGGCATGGGTACAGTCGATGCCCATGCAGTGACTGTACCGGCCTCATCGCGACCAGGGTCGCTCCTGCAGACGGAGCGACCCTGGTCAGCTTGACGTCGCTTGATCAGGGCCGCGCGGTGATTTTCCAGGCGCGGTGGATCTTGGCATTGCGCGCAAAATCCTGATCGATGGTCTGTGCCGTGATCTCTTCGACCGCGTAACGCTGGGCCAGATTCTCGTCCAGCACGAACTTGCGGAAGTTGTTCGAGAAGTACAGCACGCCGCCCGGCGCCAGCCGTGCCATGGCCAGATCCAGCAATTCCACCTGATCACGCTGCACGTCGAACACGCCTTCCATGCGCTTGGAGTTGGAGAAGGTCGGCGGGTCGATGAAGATCAGGTCGTACTCATCCCGGCAGGCCTGCAGCCAGCCCATCACATCGCCCTGCTCCAGACGGTTCTTGTCGGAAAAACCGTTGAGCGACAGGTTGCGGCGCGCCCAGTCCAGATAGGTCCGCGACAGGTCGACACTGGTGGTGCTGCGCGCGCCGCCTTTGGCCGCGTGGACGCTGGCCGTTGCGGTGTAGCAGAACAGATTGAGGAACCGCTTGCCCGCCGCCTCGCGCTGGATGCGCATGCGCATCGGGCGATGGTCGAGGAACAGGCCGGTGTCCAGGTAGTCGGTGAGGTTGACGAGCAGTTTGATCCCGCCTTCGTTGACCTCCAGGAACTGTCCCTGCGAACTCTGACGTTCGTACTGCCGCGTGCCGCTCTGACGTTCGCGACGCTTGATCACCACGCGGCTCTTGTCGATGTTCAGCGCTTGCGGAATCGCAGCCAGCGCATCGAACAGGCGGGCCGAGGCCTTTTCCGGGTCAATGGACTTCGGCGCGGCGTACTCTTGAACATGAACCCAATCCTGATACAGATCGATGGCCAGCGAATACTCGGGCATGTCCGCGTCGTACACGCGGTAACAGTCGATGCCTTCGCGGCGTACCCATTTGCCCAGCAGCTTGAGGTTCTTCTGCAAGCGGTTGGCAAACATCTGCCCGCCTTCGCTCAAGCGCGCCTGTTCAACCACTACCGGCGCAGGCTTGATCGGATTGCCGTTCTTGTTGAACTGCTTCTCGACCGGCGCTTCGACCGCCGGCGCCTCGCGTTCAGCCTGACGCTGTTCGGGCGTGCGGCGCTCGCCGGTGACGAACTGATCCGGCTGAACCTTGATCAGCAGCAGCTTGCACGGCAACGCTCCGTTCCAGAACGAGTATTGCTTGTGACTGCGGATGCCCATGCGCTTGCCGAGATCCGGGGCGCCGGTAAACACCGCCGCTTCCCAGTTCAGACACGCCTGGCGCAGACGCTCCCCGAGGTTCTGATAGAGGTACAGCAGGCTGGCCT
>JARDZH010000492.1 GCA_029240955.1 Pseudomonas sp.
GCGGCTGACCATGGCTGGCACCGACGCGCTGATGGCGCTGCCTCAGGAGCGGGATGCCGAGAGGCGTCCGCTGGAGTCCGCGCCGCTGGCCGGCGCGGTAAGCGTCAGCGGTGTGAGTTTCCGTTACGAAGCCAAGGGCGCGCCCGCGCTGGACAACCTGAGTTTCAGCTTGGAGCCGGGGGAGCGCGTCGGCATCATCGGCCGCAGCGGTTCGGGCAAGAGCACGCTGGCGCGCCTGCTGATGGGCTTTCACGACACCGAGCATGGCCAGGTGTTGTACGACGGGCTCGATCTGCGGCAGCTGGAAATCGCCGACGTACGCCGGCAACTGGGCTACGTCGCCCATGACCTGCCTTTATTGGCCGGCAGTCTGCGCGACAACCTCACCCTCGGCGCGCGGCATATCAGCGACTCGCGCATGCTGGAAGTGGCGCGTATCACCGGCGTCGACGAGCTGGCCCTGCGTCACCCGCGCGGTTTCGACAGGTCGGTCGGCGAGCGCGGTCAGCTGTTGTCAGGCGGCCAGCGCCAGGCTGTGTTGCTGGCCCGGGCGCTGCTGCTCGCCCCGCCGATGCTGTTGCTGGACGAGCCGACCAGTCACATGGACAACGCCACCGAAGACACCTTGCGCCATCACCTTCATCGGCTGGTGCCCGGCAAGACGTTGCTACTGATCACCCATCGGCTGTCGATGCTGTCGCTGGTCGATCGCCTGCTGGTTCTGGATGACGGGCGACTGGTCGCCGACGGCCCCAAGGACGCGGTGATCGAGGCGTTACGCAAAGGCCAGACCGGCCAATCCCCCGTCGAGCGCCCGACTGCGGGCTTTCGCTGAACAGGAGCAGAGCTATGGAAGCGACCCGCGGTCTTCGTCGACGCTTCATCCCGCGCGTGCGGGACGACAGGGAATTCTTGCCTTACCGCAGCACTGCGCTGGCCGATCAGTCGCCGCGCGCCATGCGGGTGACCGTGTGGCTTGCGGCAATGCTGATGCTGGCGGCGCTGGTCTGGGCCAGCCTGGCGATTCTTCAGGAAGTCACCACCGGTGAAGGCAAGGCCATCCCGTCGAGCAAGGTGCAGGTGATCCAGAACCTGGAAGGCGGCATCGTCACCGAGATCTTCGTGCGTGAAGGCCAGACAGTCAGCAAGGGTGACACGCTGCTGCGTCTGGACGACACGCGCTTTCTGTCCAACCGCGGCGAAAGTGAAGTGGATCGCCTGGCGCTGACGGCGCAGGTCGAACGTCTCGCCGCGGAGGCGGAAAGCCGTCCGATGGCGCTGCCTGACGAGGTGACCCAGAACGCGCCGCAGATCGCCGCCGACGAACTGGCGTTATACGACTCCAGGCAGCGCCGGCTCGGCAGCGAGCAGACCACGCTCAACGAGCAACTGCGCCAGAAAACTCAAGAGCTGGCGGAATTTCGCGCCAAGCAGGACCAGTTTCGCAGCAGTCTGGCGCTGGTTCAGCAGGAGCTGAACATGTCGGAACCCCTGGTGAAATCCGGCGCGGTGTCGCCGGTGGAAATCCTGCGCCTGAAACGCAGCGCGGTGGAGATCCGCGGTTCAATGAACGCCAACACCCTCGCGATCCCTCGTGCGGAAGCGGCCATCAACGAAATCCGCAGCCGGGTGAAGGAATCGGAGCTGGCGTTTCGCAGCGATGCGTCACGTGAACTCAATGAAAAGCGCAGCGAACTGGCGCGCCTGAGCGCTACGCGGATTGCCATCGATGACCGCATGAGTCGCACCACCGTGGTGTCACCGGTGCGCGGCATCATCAAGACGCTCAAGGTCAACACCATCGGCGGTGTCGTGCAGCCGGGCAGTGATCTGGTGGAAATCGTGCCGCTGGAAGACAACCTGCTGATCGAAGCCCGGGTCCGTCCGCAGGATGTGGCGTTCCTGCACCCCGGCCAGAAAGCCATGGTCAAGTTCAGCGCTTATGACTACACGCTGTACGGTGGGCTGTCGGCCCGGCTGGAACTGATCGGCGCCGATACAGTGAGCGATGACAAGGGAGAAAGCTTTTACCTGATCCAGGTCCGCACCGAACGGAACCACCTGGGCAGCGACGCCAAGCCGCTGCAGATCATCCCCGGCATGGTCGCGACGGTGGACATCATCACCGGCGAGAAAAGCGTGATGGACTACCTGCTCAAGCCGGTGCTCAAGGCCCGTTCCGAGGCGCTGCGCGAACGTTAGCGTCGGGCGACGAGCGCCTTGCCTGACCGCAGCGGGCGTTCTAACCTCCCCGCTCCGGTTTGCCAGGACGTTGCCATGCTGCCTGACGACACGCGTCGCGTCGGTGCCCTGTTTCTGATCTTTCTGCGCCTGGGCCTGACCAGCTTTGGCGGCCCGATCGCGCATCTGGCGTATTTCCGTGCCGAGTTCGTCGTGCGGCGTGGCTGGCTGAGCGAGCGCCAGTACGCCGAACTCGTCGCGCTCTGTCAGCTGTTGCCCGGCCCCGCGAGCAGTCAGGTGGGCATGGCGCTCGGGCTGGCGCGCGCCGGTTACGGCGGCGCGCTGGCGGCGTGGGCCGGGTTCACGCTGCCATCGGCGATCCTCCTGACGCTGCTGGCGTTGGGGATGACATCGGGCGGCACGCTGCTTGATTCGGGCGTGATCCACGGCTTGAAAATCATGACCGTCGCGGTGGTCGCTCAAGCGGTATACGCCATGGCACGCCAACATTGCGCGAGCCCGGCGCGTGCGGTGCTCACGGCCATCGGTTGCGGCTGGATTCTGCTGATGCCTGACGCCTGGGCGCAGCTGGCGTTGATCGGCGGTGCTGCCATCGCCGGCATTCTTCTGTTCAAGCCTGTTGTGCAGCCGGACGCGGATGCCCTGCCCGCTTCCAAAGGCGCAAGGGCTGGCGCGTGCTGGCTGGTGACGTTCCTGGCGCTGCTGTTGGGCCTGCCGATACTCAGCGCTTTCTATGGCGCCTCCTCTGCATCGGGCTTTCTGTTGGCGCAGTTCGATACGTTTTACCGCGTCGGCGCGCTGGTGTTCGGCGGCGGTCATGTCGTGCTGCCCATGTTGCAGAGCGAAGTGGTCAATACCGGCTGGATAAGCCCTGATCTGTTCGTCGCCGGTTACGGCGCAGCGCAGGCAGTGCCCGGCCCGCTGTTTACCTTTGCGGCTTTTCTCGGCGCCTCCATGAACGGCGGCGCGGTACAGGGCGCTGCGTCGGGCTGGACCGGGGC
>JARDZH010000493.1 GCA_029240955.1 Pseudomonas sp.
CTCCATCGATTCGCTTGTGCCCAGCAGCGGAAAGCACTGCGCCAATGCTTCCAACAATAGCTGGACCTGCGATTCGCTGTGCGCCGCCGACAGCGTCACTCGCAGGCGCGCACTGCCCGCCGGCACGGTTGGCGGACGAATAGCGGTCACCAGCAGCCCTCTTTCTCGCAGCATCTGCGACAGACGCAATGCGCGTCCGGCGTCGCCGATAAGGATCGGCTGGATCGGCGTAAAACTGTCCATCAAGGTCAGGCCGATCTGTTCGGCGCCGTGCCGGAATTGCGCGATGAGCCGCGCCAGATGCGCGCGCCGCCAGTGCTCGGTGCGCAGTAGTTCCAGGCTTTTCAATGTGGCGCACGCCAGCGCCGGCGGCTGGCTGGTGGTGTAAATGTAAGGCCGGGCGAACTGGATCAGCGTTTCGATCAACTCTTCGCTGCCTGCCACGAATGCGCCCGCCGTTCCGAACGACTTGCCCAGCGTACCGATCAGCACCGGCACGTCGTCCAGGCCGAGCTCGAAATGCTCGACGATCCCGCCACCGGTTGCGCCCAGTGGCCCGAAGCCGTGGGCATCGTCGACCATCAGCCATGCGCCGCGAGCCTTGGCGGTCTGCGCCAGTGCGGGCAGGTCTGCGATATCGCCGTCCATGCTGAACACGCCATCGGTGACGACCAGCGTGTCGCCCACTGCTTTGTCCATGCGCGCCTGCAGGCTGGCGACGTCGTTATGCAGATAACGGGAAAACCGCGCGCCGCTCAGCAGGCCGGCGTCCAGCAGTGACGCATGGTTGAGGCGATCTTCCAGCACGGTATCGCCCTGCCCGACCAGCGCGGTGACCGCGCCCAAGTTGGCCATGTAGCCGTTGGAAAACAGCAGCGCTCGTGGTCGCCCGGTAAATTCAGCCAGTGCTTCTTCAAGTTCGTGGTGCGGGGTGCTGTGGCCGATCACCAGATGCGAAGCACCGCCGCCGACGCCCCAGCGCTCGGCACCCGCCTGCCACGCGCGGATCACGTCAGGATGACTGGCAAGCCCCAGGTAATCGTTGTTGCAGAATGCGAGCAACGGTTTGCCATCGACCACGACCTGCGGCCCTTGGGGGCTTTGCAAGAGCGGGCGCTGGCGATACAGCTGCGCGTCGCGCCGGGCGTCGAGCCGGGCGCGCAGATCAAAAGACATTCAGGCCTCGGTCAGATCAGTGAACGGCGGCTCACGCCGAAGCCGCGTCGTAGAACAGGCTGCTGCTCTTCTGATCAACCAGCGCTTGCTCGATGGCGGCTTGATGCACCTCGTCGGCGTGCTCTTCGCGCGCTTCAGGCTTGATACCCAGACGCGAGAACAGCTGCATGTCCTTGTCGGCCTGCGGGTTCGCGGTGGTCAGCAGCTTGTCGCCGTAGAAGATCGAGTTGGCGCCGGCAAAGAATGCCAGCGCCTGCATTTGCTCGTTCATCGCTTCGCGGCCGGCGGACAGGCGAACGTGGGATTGGGGCATCAGGATCCGCGCGACGGCCAGCATGCGGATGAAATCGAACGGGTCGACATCGTCGGCATTTTCCAGCGGCGTACCGGCGACCTTGACCAGCATGTTGATCGGCACCGATTCCGGATGCTCCGGCAGGTTGGCAAGCTGGATCAGCAGGCCCGCGCGATCGTCCAGCGACTCGCCCATGCCCAGGATGCCGCCGGAGCAGATCTTCATGCCGGCATCGCGCACGTAAGCCAGCGTCTGCAGGCGCTCGGCGTAAGTGCGGGTGGTGATGATGTTGCCGTAGAACTCGGGCGAGGTATCCAGGTTGTGGTTGTAGTAATCCAGCCCGGCCTGGGCGAGCGCTTCGGTCTGCTCAAGGTCCAGACGCCCGAGCGTCATGCAGGTTTCCATGCCCATGGCTTTGACGCCTTTGACCATTTCCAGCACGTACGGCATGTCCTTGGCAGACGGGTGCTTCCAGGCCGCGCCCATGCAGAAACGGGTCGAGCCGATGGCCTTGGCCCGGGCAGCCTCTTCCAGCACCTTTTGCACTTCCAGAAGCTTTTCCTTATCCAGCCCGGTGTTGTAATGACCGGACTGCGGACAGTATTTGCAGTCTTCCGGGCAGGCACCGGTCTTGATCGACAGCAAGGTCGAGACTTGTACACGGTTGGCGTCGAAATGCGCGCGATGCACCGTCTGCGCCTGAAACAGCAGGTCATTGAAAGGCTGTTCGAACAGCGCTCTGACCTCGGCTAAAGTCCAGTCATGACGCAAGGTGGCGGTGGTGCTGGCGCTCATCGGCGGTTTCCTTTTTTCAAGGCTGTTTTTGGTGAGTTCTTGGCAGCATGTGCGGCACTTTGTAGAACAGCGCGGGGCACGGCTGGCCCCGAAACGACACGGATGTGCGCATGTTTAAGGAAGAGCCATGATCTGTCAACCAGACCTGATATCACAGGTTTACATCTGGTTAAAAAGCAAGCAATCGTGCTTGTTGTGTGATGAGGCAAGTGACCTGCCTTATCCAGTCTGCGTGCCGTGCGAGTCGGAATTGCCCTGGCTGGGCGATCAATGTGATATCTGCGCCCTGCCCGTACCGGATGCCGGAATCCGCTGCGCGGCCTGTCTGACCCATCACCCGTCTTTTGCTCAAGTCATCGCGCCGTGGCGCTATGCGTTTCCGGTCGACAGTCTGATCACCCGCTTCAAGCACCAGGCGAAGTGGCCCATGGGGCGATTGCTGGGCGAGCTGTTCGTTCAGCACCTGCAGCATCGCTTCGACGAAGGCCTGCCGCGTCCCGACGCGCTGTTGCCAGTGCCGCTGGCGCCGAAACGGCTTCGTGAACGCGGCTATAACCAGGCTGAGATGCTCGCCCGCTGGATAGGCAAGCCGCTAAAGGTGCCAATCGACGAGCGCCAATTGCTGCGCATCAAGGAGACGCCGCCCCAGCAAGGGCTGGACGCGCGAGAGCGAAAACGTAACCTCAACAATGCCTTTGCGTTGCGCGACCCGGCGCGTTTGCAGGGTATACATCTGGCCTTGGTCGACGACGTACTGACTACCGGCGCCACCGCCGAGAATCTCGCTCGGCTGCTGCTCAGAGCCGGCGCGCAGCGGGTCGATGTCTATTGCCTTGCACGGACGCCACGGCCGCAGGATTGATCGCCGCCCGACAGCCCGGTCCAGACGCCCGGGTTATGCCTTACACTCACGCCATCGAAAGGCCACAGAACC
>JARDZH010000494.1 GCA_029240955.1 Pseudomonas sp.
CCTTGGGGATTTCACCGTTTCCGTCGATGTTGGCAGGCTTGAATCCGCTGCGCTTGCCTGCCTACGTTACGTGGTCATTTAATTTATGAAAGTCATGCTTCTGGTGATGGACGAGCAGCGGGTCATTCTCGACCGGCTCTATGACATCGTTCAGCAGAACTGCGATGAGTGTTTCATCTATCGTCTGAGCAAACAGCAGCAGATGAACCTCGGAGCCTTTCTGGCGTCGGTCGAATACCAGACCTTTGATCGCGTGGTGATCTTCTCCCGGGTCAAACGTCTGGCGCCGCAACTGCGGGTGCTCAAGTGCATTCCAGGGCTGGTGTTTCTCGAGCACGACGCCTATCAGAACTACATGCCGGCCAGTAAGTACCGTGGTGTTTATTCGCGCTTGTACAGCCGATTGCCGAGCTGCCGGGCGCTGGTTTCCGGCGCAGTGGTCGCGCGCAAGATGCTCGCCGAAGGCATCGATACCGTGTTCGTCTCCAAAGGCTATGACGAGCAAATGCTGCACAACACCGGCGTCGAGCGCGATATCCCGATCGGCTTCCTCGGTAGCTTGAAGAGTACCGAGTACGCCGAGCGCAAGGCCATGCTTGAAGCCCTTTCACAGCGCACCGGGATGCTCGTGACCCGTACCAAATCGGGTGCGGAATATCTGGAAACTCTCAATCGCATCAAAATCTTCGTCAGCGCCGACATCGGCATGAACGAGTTCATGATCAAGAACTTCGAAGCCATGGCTTGCGGCTGTGTGCTGCTGGCCTGGAGCCAAGGCGAAGAAGACCGGTTGCTCGGTTTCGAAGACATGCACAACACCGTGTTCTACCGCAGCGAAGACGAGGCGGTGGCGAAGATCAAGCTGCTGCAGGACGACCCGGAACTGGCGCAGCGAATAGCCAGCAACGGCCAGGCGTTTGCTGAAAGCCGTTACTCGTTTGCGCGGGTCGGTCAGGCGCTCGCCGAAGCCATACAACGCGAGATGCGCCCATGGCAACCGCCGTCGGCTTTCACCCGGCTCTGGATCAAATTGCGTTACGGCATGAAGGTGCCCGCCTGAATGGCGGACGAATGCATGGCGCTGGATGCGCTGCCCGGTGGCGACCAGTCGGTTTTGCAAGCCTTGCCCGAAGCCCTGCGCGAATGTCTCAGCCGTGCGGCGCGGGTGATATTGATCGCTAATAATCCCGCGATTACCGCAGCTGATTTCGCAGCGCTGAATATCGGCGCTGATGACGTCGTCGTCAGTTTCAATCATTGCATCAAGGCGACGCTGCTCAACGAGCAAAGCGTGAATGTCTTCGTGCACGGCTATAACGCGCCGGACGCCTATTTCTTCGGTCTGCCCGGCAATGCGGACGTACAGCGACTGGTCGACCGCGCGGGCGAGCGCTGCTTTACCATGCTGGTGGGTTGCGCAGCACCGATGTGCCCGTTGCCGCGCGTTGCGATGTACTGGGATCGCATTCCGTTGCCGCCGCTGTGGAACTACCCGGTCGACCGCCCGGGCGGCAAGCGCTACGTCGGCCCCTCCACCGGCTTCAATACGCTGGTGCTGTTCGATTGGTTGCGTGGGCATGTCGGTTATACCTATCAGTTGATGACCCTGGGTTTCTCCAACGAGGCGGGCAAGCTCTGGAGCGGTCATGCCTGGGATTACGAGCGGGACTGGTTGCAAAGGTCCGATGTGATTGGCGTGCCGCTGCAACCCCGACGCTGGTGGCAGAAACTGTTCAAGCGCAAATAAGCCACGCCGCAGTCAGGTGCCTGCCGGGCCGAATCATTTCTTCATAGGTGCAATCGAGTGTTGAAAATTGCCGTGGCGTTTTTCGGGATTCCCAGAAACTCGCCGATCTGCTTCCCGTCAATCGAACAGAACGTACTGGCGCAGTTGCCTGCGGACAGCGAGGTGCAGTGCTTTTATCATCTGTATAAAGTCGATGAAGTGCAGAATTCGCGTTCCGGCGAGAGAGGCGAGCTGGCGGCTGACAACTATCAGCCCTTCGAATCCATGAGCGGCGCGCTGACCTCGACCGAAGGCGTGCTGGAGCGCTGGGATTTCGAGCGGGTCAAAGCGCTGGGCGATACCTGGGCCGATGACTATGCATCGCTGCGCAACCTGATCTATCAGTTGAACTCCTTGCATACGGTCACCGGCGAGATCGAGTCGTTCGATCCCGACTTCGTCGTGTTCGTGCGGCCGGACAATTTCTTCCACACGGCGCTGCCAGGCTATGTGTTCAACCACTCCGAGGCGCGGCGACACAGCGTCTATATTCCTGACTGGCAATGGTGGGGCGGTCTGAATGACCGTTTCGCCGTGTGCGGGCGCAATACCTATGTCGCCTACGGCAAACGCATCGAACGCATCTTCGATTTCTGCAAGGCGACCGGCCGCAAGCTGCACTCCGAGCGCTTGCTCAAGTTCGCCCTGCTTGAGGCAGGCGCCAAGGTCTGCACTTTGCCAACCCAGGCCTCCCGCGTGCGAATCACCGGTGCATTTGCCGAAGAGTCGTTCTCCCCCAAGCGTGGCATGGGCAAGCGCGAAAACCGCTACTTCCACTTCTTCGCGACATTGCGCACCTGGTGGGATCGCCGACGCTAGCGGCTTGCGCGTTTCCTGCCCAGCCCGACCAGGCGCAGTGCCTTGATGCTCAGTTGCTTGAGGCCGGTGCGTGGCGCTTTCGCCGGTGTCAGACCCTGTTGCACCAGCCAGTCCTTCCAGCGAATGCGTTCGTCGTGCACCACCCAACCCTGCTGCGTTGCAAAGCTTTCCGCCAGGTGAATACCGCGGGTGCTGGCCGGTATCAGCTTGTCGCGTTTGAGGGTAAACAGCTCGGCAGTTGGCGCGCCATCCTTGAGCGGCATGAGATACAAATCAGGACGTTTTCGGTCCAGACGCGCCACCAGTTGATCACCCTCCAAGCGTTCATCGACATGAAACAAGCTCAGCGATTTGGCTTCCCTGGGCACTTCCAAACGCAAATCGTAGATCAATTGCAGCGACGCGGTCGGTAGATGCACGTACGCCCGTGGCCGCTCCAGCAGTTGCAGGTTGGCGCAGCGCACCGGGCGCGCCGAACCGGACAGCGGTGTCAGACGAAACGGCAGCGCTTCGCGGTAATGCAGCGCGGCGGAGTAGGGCGCGGGCAGCCAGGTGTCATTGAAACGCCCGCCGAGCCAGCCTTCCGGGGTTTCC
>JARDZH010000495.1 GCA_029240955.1 Pseudomonas sp.
GAACCAGCACGCCTTCCTTGAGGTTGTCGGTGATGTCGAGCAGACCGGAGATGAAAATCCGGTAGCACGCCACGCCCTCGGCATGGATGTCGTCGCGGCCGACAAGGGCACCGCGACCTTCTCCGATATCGCCAACGGCATCGCCATCGACTACGGCTTCTGGCTGGGCGACGCGTTTGCGTCCGGTGGTTCGGCAGGGTACGACCACAAGAAAATGGGCATCACCGCCAAAGGCGCGTGGGTCGGCGTGCAGCGTCACTTCCGTGAGCGTGAGATCAACGTTCAGCAGGACAGCATCACCGTGGTCGGCATCGGCGACATGGCCGGCGACGTGTTCGGCAACGGCATGCTGATGTCCGACAAGCTGAAACTGGTGGCGGCGTTCAACCACCTGCACATCTTCATCGATCCGAATCCGGACCCGGCGACCAGTTTTGCCGAGCGCGAACGCCTGTTCAATCTGCCGCGTTCGTCGTGGACCGATTACAACACCAGCATCATGTCCGCCGGCGGTGGGATTTTCCCACGCAGCGCCAAGAGCATTCCGATCAGTCCGGAGATGAAAGAGCGCTTCGACATCAAGGCGGACAAACTGACGCCGACCGAACTGCTCAATGCCTTGCTGAAGGCGCCAGTGGACCTGCTGTGGAACGGCGGTATCGGCACTTACGTCAAGTCGAGCCTGGAAAGCCATGCCGACGTGGGCGACAAGGCCAACGATGCTCACCGCGTCAACGGCAACGAACTGCGCTGCAAGGTGGTGGGCGAGGGCGGCAACCTGGGCATGACCCAGCTGGGCCGTGTCGAGTTCGGCCTGATGGGCGGCGCGACCAACACCGACTTCATCGACAACGCGGCGGGCGTGGACTGCTCCGACCATGAAGTGAACATCAAGATCCTGCTCAACGGCGTGGTACAGGCCGGCGACATGACTGAAAAGCAGCGCAATCAGCTGCTCGAAAGCATGACCGACGAAGTGGGCAATCTGGTGCTGGGCAACAACTACAAGCAGACTCAGGCCCTGTCGCTGGCGGCGCGTCGTGCCTACGAGCGCATCGCCGAGTACAAGCGCTTGATGAACGATCTGGAAGCGCGTGGCAAGCTGGACCGCGCCATCGAGTTCCTGCCGACCGAAGAGCAACTGGCCGAGCGGACGTCCGACGGTCGTGGTCTGAGCCGCGCCGAGCTGTCGGTGCTGATTTCCTACAGCAAGATCGACCTCAACGAAGCGCTGCTCGAGTCCCGTGTACCGGATGACGACTACCTGGCCCGCGACATGGAAACCGCATTCCCGCCGTCGCTGGGTGCCAAGTTCTCCAAGACGATGCGCAGCCACCGCCTGAAGCGGGAAATCGTCAGCACCCAGATCGCCAACGATCTGGTCAACCACATGGGCATCACCTTCGTGCAGCGGCTCAAGGAGTCGACCGGCATGAGCGCGGCGAGCGTCGCAGGTGCTTACGTGATCGTGCGCGATATCTTCCACCTGCCGCACTGGTTCCGTCAGATCGAGGCGCTGGACTACAAGGTCCCGGCCGAAATCCAGCTGTCGTTGATGGATGAGCTGATGCGTCTGGGCCGCCGCGCGACGCGCTGGTTCCTGCGCAGCCGCCGCAACGAGCTGGACGCCGGTCGCGACGTGGCGCACTTCGGTCCGCACATTGCAGCACTGGGGCTCAAGCTCGACGAGCTGCTGGAAGGTCAGACGCGTGAACTGTGGCAGGCGCGTTATCAGGCCTACGTCGAGGCGGGCGTGCCGGAGTTGCTGGCGCGTATGGTCGCGGGCACCAGTCACCTGTACACGCTGCTGCCGATCATCGAGGCCTCGGACGTCACCGGCCAGGACGCTGCCGACGTTGCCAAGGCGTATTTCGCTGTGGGTAGCGCGCTGGACCTGACCTGGTATCTGCAGCAGATCAGCAATCTGCCGGTGGAGAACAATTGGCAGGCGCTGGCGCGTGAAGCGTATCGCGATGACATCGACTGGCAGCAGCGGGCGATCACGGTCTCTGTTCTGCAGATGCCGGAGGGTCCGTCGGACGTGGAAGAGCGTCTGGCGCTGTGGCTGGAACAGCATGCGCTGATGGTCGAGCGCTGGCGCGCCATGCTGGTCGAACTGCGCGCAGCGAGCGGTACGGACTACGCGATGTATGCCGTCGCCAACCGCGAGTTGCTGGATTTGGCGATGAGCGGGCAGACGCCGGTGGTGTGATGGTTTGACGCTGTAAACAAAAACCCCGCATTGCAAGATGCGGGGTTTTTATTTTTAAGGTCGGCTTGCGCGGTCGTCGTAGGAGTGGCCTCAGCCGCGAAGAGGCCAGTACGGCCAGAGCATTGATGTCGCCAGACACGACGTCTTCGCGGCTGAAGCCGCTCCCACAGGGCATGCAATAAAAAACCCCGCACGAGGCGGGGTTTTTTATTGCGAGGGCTCGCGATTACGCTTGAACGACCGGGATGTTGGCGTTCGCAGCGGCTTCACGGAACTCGGCGATCTGATCGAAGCTCAGGTAGCGGTACACGTCCGCTGCCATGGTGTCGATCTGGTTCGCGTAGCCCATGTACTCCTCGACGGTCGGCAGGCGACCCAGGATCGATGCAACGGACGCCAGCTCGGCCGAAGCCAGGTAGACGTTCGCGCCGTCGCCCAGACGGTTCGGGAAGTTACGGGTCGAGGTCGAAACCACAGTGGCATTCGGCTCGACGCGTGCCTGGTTACCCATGCACAGCGAGCAGCCCGGCATTTCCATGCGCGCGCCGGCTTTGCCGTAGATGCCGTAGTAGCCTTCTTCGGTCAGCTGATGCGCGTCCATCTTGGTCGGCGGAGACAGCCACAGACGAGTCGGCAGCTGGCCCTTGACCTGATCGAGCAACTTGCCCGCAGCGCGGAAGTGGCCGATGTTGGTCATGCACGAACCGATGAACACTTCGTCGATCTTCTCGCCCTGAACGGTGGACAGCAGGCGTGCATCGTCCGGATCGTTCGGTGCGCACAGGACCGGCTCTTTCAGGTCGTTCAGGTCGATCTCGATGATTTCGGCGTATTCGGCGTCGGCATCGGCACTCAGCAGTTGCGGGTTCGCGACCCACGCTTCCATGGCCTGGGCACGACGTTCCATGGTCCGCGCATCGCCGTAGCCTTCGCTGATCATCCAGCGCAGCAGGGTGATGTTGGACTTCAGGTATTCG
>JARDZH010000496.1 GCA_029240955.1 Pseudomonas sp.
TCCTCGCGCTGAGCCTCGGCAGACCAGCGCGGTTGTGCAAACAATCCCGCTGGTTTAAGTTCCGGCGTGATCTTTCCCGAGCGAGGCGCAACCTGCGCCACGCCGAAACCCATGCATGAGTTATCGATGAGTGCTTCTTCCTCTCCCGTCCTGATTACCGGCGCGAGCCAGCGTGTCGGCCTGCATTGCGCGCAGCGTCTGTTGGCCGAAGGACAGCCGGTGATTGTCAGCTATCGCACCGAACGTCCCAGCCTGGTCGCCTTGAGGCAAGCAGGCGCTGTGACGATTCAGGGAGACTTTTCCACTGAAGCAGGCATTCTGGCGTTCATTGCCGAGCTCAAGAGCCATACCGACAGCTTGCGCGCGATCGTTCACAACGCGTCGGAGTGGCTTGCGGAAACGCCGGGAGAGGAAGCGGAAAACTTCACCCGCCTGTTCAGCGTGCACATGATGGCGCCGTACTTGATCAACCTGCAGTGCGCCGAGCTGCTGCACAAAAGCGAAGTCGCGGACATCGTTCATGTGAGTGACGACGTGACCCGCAAGGGCAGCAGCAAACACATCGCCTATTGCGCCAGCAAGGCCGGGCTGGACAGCCTGACGCTGTCCTTTGCAGCGCGCCTCGCGCCGCGCATTAAGGTCAACGCAATCGCGCCTGCGATGTTGATGTTTCAGCCGGAGGACGATGCGAATTACCGCCGCAAGACGCTGGCGAAATCGGCGCTGGGCATCGAGCCGGGCGCCGAGGTGTTCTATCAGAGCCTGCGTTACTTGCTGGATAACACCTACGTCACCGGCACCACGCTGACGGTCAACGGCGGTCGGCACCTCAGGTAACCTGCGGCGACTCGTGCAGCAAACCGTACTCCTCAAGACGCGGCTCCGCTATGCTGGGCGCCTTCCGTGAGTCGGCCACGCCACGACTGGAATTACTGCAACTGATCGAACGGAGCCCACACGATGGCAAGACTTGAACCAGGAACCGCGCGCATACGGGTCAAGGATCTGCGACTGCGCACCTTCATCGGTATCAATGAGGACGAGATCCTCAACAAGCAGGATGTGCTGATCAACCTCACCATTCTGTATGCGGCGCACGACGCGGTGCGCGACAACGACATCGAACATGCGCTGAATTACCGGACCATCACCAAAGCGATCATTCAGCATGTGGAAGGCAACCGTTTCGCCCTTCTCGAACGCATGACTCAGGAAGTGCTGGACCTGGTCATGAGCCATCAGGCTGTGACCTACGCAGAGGTCGAAGTGGACAAGCCTCATGCACTGCGTTTTGCCGAGTCGGTCTCGATCACGCTCGCGGGTGAGCGCTGAACCTCTTATCATGGCCGCACTATTCGCTTGAACAGAGCCTCCCATGACCGAGCAAGAACGCCTCGAACTTGAAGCCGCCGCTTTCCGCCGGCTGGTCGCTCATCTGGACAGCCGCAAGGATGTCCAGAACATCGACCTGATGAACCTCTCCGGTTTCTGCCGCAATTGCCTGTCCAAGTGGTACAAGGCAGCGGCAGACGAAAAACAGATCGACATCAGCCTCGATGACGCCCGTGAAGTTGTCTACGGCATGCCGTACGGCGAGTGGAAATCGCTGTACCAGAAAGAAGCCAGCGCCGAACAGCAAGCCGCATTTGCCAAGGAACCCAAGCATGACTGATCTCAACACCCTGCGCGTCGGCTTGCACAGCGGCGAGCACGCGTTCGCCGATACGCTGGCCTTCATCGAAGAAGCGTACGACTACACGCCTCAGGCATTCACCAACGGCGACGTGCAGAACGCTGCAGGTCAGAACGAGGGTTCGTGCAAGACGTTGAGCATGGCATTGCTCGAAGGTCTGACCGATGAGGAAGCGCTGCTGGCGTTCGGCGAGCATTACCGGTCGGTGCAGGCCACGCCTGAAGACACCGATCACGCCAACATCCGCGCCCTAGTCGCGCATGGACTGGCCGGCGTGAAGTTCGAAACTCTGGCGCTAAAACGCGCTGGGACGTAGGCCAGATCGACCGCGTTATCGTTTGTCGCGAGCTCCGCTCCCTCCCACAGTGTCCGCATTTCAGCCGTAGGAGCCAGCTTGTAGTGGTCCAGTTTTTTTGGACCATCACGTAGGAGTCAGGCCACCTGCTGTTCGTAAAGAGCAGGTGGCAAGTTGTTCGAGGCAGAGTGACAGCGTCGGTGGTTGTAGTGGACGATAAAGTCCATCACGTCTCGCTCTGCCTCGAAATGATTCGAGTACCCGTTCTCGGGCGACCAGTCATGCTTCTGGGTTTTGAAATAGCGCTCCACAACTGCGTTGTCCCAACAGTTTCCACGTCGACTCATGCTCTGCACGATCTGCTTTTCAGCCAGGTACGTCACGAACCGGTCTGCCGTGTACTGGCAGCCCTGATCCGAGTGAAACACCAGCTCCGCTGACGGTTTGCGCAGGCTGACCGCCAGGCGTAAAGCCCGCAGCGAGAGCTCCACGTCCGCGGTTCGGGAAAACGCCCAACCGACCACCCGGCGTGAGAACAGGTCCATGACAATGGCCAGGTACAGCCAGCTGCCGCCTACCCGGATGTAGGTGATATCGCCCGCCCAGAACGTGTTGGGGTGACTCGGATCGAAGCGCCGCTCCAGCACGTTCGGTGCAATATTGGAGGGCTTGGTCGCCCGGCGATAATGCGCATACCGCGCACGACGCCTGACCAACCCCAGCTCCTGTATCAGACGGCCCATCCGGTGACGTCCGACCACCATACCTTCGGCCTTCAAGGCCCGACTCAAACCCCGCGCGCCCAGCGCGCCGCGATGTTCCTTGTGCAACTGACGGATCTTGCGCTCCAGCGGGAGCGCTATCTGACGCTTCGGCCTGGGCTGCTGCTGCGCGTAATAGCTACTACGCGGCAGGCCCAGCACGTGGCACAGGTGGCGAACCGATAACTTGCAGTGGAGGCCCTCAATCACTTTTTTCGGCCAAACAGCACCTTTAGATGTGAGGGCAACTGCTTTTTTAGGACATCGTTCTCGGCCTCCAGCAGCGCCACCCTGGCATGCAGCGAATCGATAAGATCCTGATCCTGTGGGCGAGTGGTCTGCAACGCTCCTTCATGCTCCTTGCGCCACCGCATGACCCAGCGGCGCAAGGCGGTCGGACCCACTCCGGTCTGCGCGCAGGCCTTGGG
>JARDZH010000497.1 GCA_029240955.1 Pseudomonas sp.
GCGATGACCAGTCTGACGCTCGCCAAGCGGATTGGCTCGCAGACGGCGGATGAGTCCTACGCGTTGGGGCTGTTTCATGATTGCGGCATCCCGCTGATGCTCAAGCGTTTCCCCAATTACATGGACGTGCTGGAAGACGCCTACGCCAAGGCTGGCCCGGAATGTCGCATCGTGGATACCGAAAACCGCCACTTCCAGACCAACCATTCCGTAGTTGGCTACTACACGGCAAAGTCGTGGCGTCTGCCGGGCCATGTCAGCGAAGCCATCGCGAATCACCACAATGCGCTGGCGATTTTCCGCGATGACTCCTGCCGTACTGCCACGCTCAAGAACCTGCTGGCGCCGCTGAAGATGGCGGAGCATGTCTGCGAGTCGTATCGGGTGCTTGGCAATCAGACCGAGGATCATGAATGGAACCTGGTCGGCCCGCTGGTGCTCGATTATGTCGGACTGTCTGAGTACGATTTCGAGAACCTTAAGGAAAGTATTCGCGAGTTGGGCGCGCGCTGATGGGCGTCGCATCACGACCGCGCTTGACTGAGTGACCCATGCCAGAACTACCTGAAGTCGAAACCACCCGCCGGGGCATCGCGCCTCATCTGGAAGGGCAACGCGTCAGCCGTGTGATCGTACGCGACCGGCGTTTGCGCTGGCCGGTGCCTGAGGACCTGGACGTCAGGCTGTCCGGGCAACGCATTGTCGAAGTCGGGCGCCGCGCGAAATATCTGTTGATTCAGGCCGAAGCCGGCACTCTGATCAGCCATCTCGGGATGTCCGGCAACTTGCGCCTGGTCGAAGCCGGGTTGCCGGCGCTCAAGCATGAGCATCTGGACATTGAGCTCGAATCGGGCCTCGCGCTGCGCTACACCGATCCGCGTCGTTTTGGCGCGATGCTCTGGAGCCTGGACCCGCATAATCACGAGCTGCTGATTCGTCTTGGACCGGAACCGCTCACGGATCTGTTCGATGGCGAGCGGCTGTTCGAACGCTCACGGGGCAAATCGATTGCCGTCAAACCGTTCATCATGGACAACGCCGTGGTGGTGGGTGTGGGCAACATTTATGCGACCGAGGCGTTGTTCGCCGCCGGGATCGACCCGCGTCGCGAGGCGAAGGGCATTTCCCGGCTGCGTTACCTCAAGCTGGCGATAGAGATCAAACGCATCCTAGCCTACGCGATCGAGCGCGGCGGCACGACATTGCGCGACTTTATTGGCGGAGACGGCAAACCGGGGTATTTCCAGCAGGAGTTATTCGTTTACGGTCGCGGCGGGCTGCCGTGCAAGGTCTGCGGCACGACCTTGCGCGAGGTCAAACTGGGCCAGCGGGCAAGCGTGTTCTGCCCTAAATGTCAGCGTTGACGGTTCGCCGGACGATTGTGGGCCGGGCACGGAAAGCCGACGCCTTGCTTAATGTTTGACGCTGTTTATAGTGTCAGCATTCACCCGCCATGCCGAAGGACCCAGCCATGAGCCTGTTTCGCATTCTCGCTGCTACCCTGGCGATCTTTATCGGCCTGCAGGCAATGCCCGCCATGGCCAACGACATTCCGGCCGGCAGCGGCGATCCGGTCTACACGATACAAAACCCGCCTGCTTTCGCCATGATCGGCGATCTGCTCATCGCGCGACCATTGCTGATCGTCGCGACCGTCATCGGCGCCGGGCTGTTTGTCGTGGCGTCACCGTTCGCTGCCGCAGGCGGCAATCTCAAGGCAACGGGCAAGGCGCTGGTTGTGGATCCGGGCAAGGCTGCTTTCGTGCGCTGCCTGGGCTGCACCACTTCGGGTTACGGCAGGAAAGAGTAACGCGCCCGGTCAGACCTTGCTGGTGATGATCCGGTACTTTTCCATCAGCTGTTCCTTGCTCTCGACGCGATTCTCATCCAGAGGAATGCAATCGACCGGGCAAACCTGCTGGCACTGAGGTTCGTCGTAATGCCCCACGCATTCGGTGCACAGGTTCGGGTTGATCACGTAGATCTCCTCACCTTGTGAAATCGCCTCGTTCGGGCACTCGGGTTCGCAGACGTCGCAATTGATGCAATCGTCAGTGATGATAAGAGACATGAATCACTCCTGCCGCAGGCCTCGCCAGGGCATATGAAAACCAATGCGGCGAATTGTGCCGCATTAAGCTTCGGTATGCACCTGCGCGATCATGCTCCGGTGTTCAGAGCTTGAAGCGTTGCGTGAGTGCGTCGGCCACGGCCGGGTGCACGAACTTGCTGATATCGCCGCCCAGCGCTGCGATTTCCCGTACCAACGTCGAAGAAATGAACGAATAGCGCTCCGACGGAGTGAGGAACAGGCTTTCCACGTCTGGAGCCAGTTGGCGATTCATGTTGGCCAGCTGGAATTCGTACTCGAAATCCGAAACTGCCCGAAGACCGCGCAACAGCACGTTGGCGTTCTGCTCTTTGGCGAACTGCGCCAACAGAGTAGAGAAGCCTACGACCTCGACGTTGGGCAGGTGCCGGGTGACCTCACGCGCCAGCTCTACGCGCTGTTCCAAGGGAAACAGCGGGTTTTTCTTGGGGCTGGCGGCGACGGCAATGACCACTTGATCGAACAGGCGCGAGGCACGCTCGACCAGATCTCCATGGCCCTTGGTGATAGGGTCGAAGGTGCCTGGGTACAACACTCGGTTCATCGCGTCGTCCTGGTCGGAGTCCGTTGTGGGACTCGGATGGTATCGCAGCCTTCCCGGTCGGCCAAGCCGAAGCAGGTCAGGTAAAGGTCGTATTGCGCCGATTATCGACCATGTTTCATCAATGTGCCGGTTCCAGAGCTGCGCCAATGCTGATGGTCAGCGCACGAACAACTTGTAAACCAGCCGCTGCAGAGCTTTGCCGTAAGGAGGATAGATCAGCCGCGCCGCATTGAAGCGCTGCTTGATGAACACGCTTTTGGCGTGGCTGAAGGTCAGAAAACCTTCATGCCCGTGGTAGCAGCCCATTCCCGAAGGACCAATGCCCCCAAACGGCAGATTGTGCTGAGCCGCATGCATAAGTGTGTCGTTCAGGCAGACGCCGCCGGAATGCGTATGCTCAAGCACTCGCCGCTGCTGCGCTTTCTCGTAACCGAAGTAATAGAGCGCCAGCGGACGCGGCCGATGGTTGATGTACGCAATCGCGTCTTCGATCCGCTCGTAAGGCACGATGGGCAGCAGCGG
>JARDZH010000498.1 GCA_029240955.1 Pseudomonas sp.
CTCGACTGCGCCATCTGTCTGGACAAACGCTTTACTGGCGCTGACTCAGTAGCTGCACAGGCCAGCGCCGCGCCTATGCTCGAAGCCAGTCTGTACATGCAGGAAGCGCTGTTGCTGCTACGGCATGGACACCGGCCTCATCTGCTCGGCGTGGCGACGTTCGCCAATCAGATCGGAGCCGACCTGTGTCAGGTCTTTGCCGCCTTGAGTGTGGATCTGGTTGATGAAGGCATCGAGGTGAGCATGATCGACCTGTGCGGTTCACAGTCGCTGGAGCCTGACAACGCGGCTCAGCGTGTCGTCGAGCATCTGGCCCGATCCCACTCATCGAAAAACCATTGAGGGTCGACGGCCCCGGCGTGCGATGGCGTAACATGCTCGCCACTTCCGCAGCCGCTCAGCCCAACGCCTGCCTTTCGCTACTCTGGAGCCTCCACTGAAACCTGCTCTCATTTCCCACGCGCAGTTACCCAGCGAGCCGAAAGTCACGTGCTCCACATGCGCGGCTTGCTGCTGCCAGCTGGAAGTCATGCTGATCACCGACACAGGTGTGCCTCAGCGTTACATAGACACTGACGATTGGGGCGGGGAAGTCATGTTGCGGCTGGATGACGGCTGGTGCGCGGCGCTGGATCGGGACACGATGATGTGCACGATCTACGAGGTGAGGCCGCTGATTTGTCGCGAGTTCGAAGCGGGGGCCGAGGACTGTCTGAACGAACGCAAGGGCATTGCGACAGCGTACCGGTGAGGCGGGTGTTCCACCGTACTCGCGACAGGCTCTGTTCCCAGTGGGTTACAGTCATAGTGCCTTGTCGCGAGCAGGTTTCGTCTTGCATCAGGAGTGACTGAGCACCCTTGAATACAATCAGAACGGCATCTTGTAGTGCAGTGCGTAACTTTCGACACCGTCGTTAGGCTGCTTGATGCTGGCGTTGGAATAGTGAGTGGCGCGAATGCCCACTTCATGTCCACCCGCGAAACGCAGGCCCAGGCCGATACGGTCTTCGAAGTTGAAAGCAGTACCGAACTGGCGGTCTTCGAATTGCGTGTTGGAGAATACCGAAACACCGATCCCCGCTTCGATGTAAGGCTTCACGCTGCCACTGCCGAATTCATACACCAGTACTGGCGAGAACGACAGGCTGTGGTTGTCGGAATAGTCCTTGCCTTCCCAAAAGGTATAGGCGCCATCCCAGTAGCCGGTCAGGCGGCCGATGTCGCTTTCCAGCCAGCTCTTGTCCCAGTCGAATTGCACACCCAGACGATAAGTCATGGTGGATTCGCTCGATTGACCAACCGAAAATTCGACGCCGTCGGCTTGAGCCAACGTGCTTTGCCCGGCGAACAATGCCGACAGCACAGCCATGCAAAAGAGTCTCTTCATGAGAAACATCCTGTTCATGTAGCAGTTATTAGAAGTGTTGGAAATCACCAGACGCGGTATAGAAATCTGCGGACGAGCTTTAGTTCAGCTGCAAATCGCTTTTTTCACGTTTTTTTTACAAACGGAAGCTTCGCACACTGTCAGATTTTTTCCAAAGGTAAGGTAGGATTTTTCCAAACTTAGCGGGATCGTCGCTCGTCCAGAACAACGTCTCGCGAGCGGACCCCGTTGCAAGCAGCTGGCGAGCAGCCAGTAATCTTTGCAACTGGCGCGCTACCGCCGCCCCGGTGTCGATCAGACGGATCGATTCGGGGATCATCTGCCCCAGCAACGGCTTGAGAAAGGGGTAATGCGTACAGCCGAGGATAATGGTGTCGCAGCCTTGCTGCAGCAACGGCTCGACGTAACTCCAGAGCAACCGGCGAATGGTAGGGCTGAGCAGATCGCCGGTCTCGATCAGCTCGACCAGCCCCGGACAAGGCTGAGTCACCACCCGCACGTCACCGGCAAAACGATCGAGCAGCGCGGCGAAGCGCGCACTTTGCAGGGTGCCGGTCGTGGCCAGCACGCCGACTACGCCGCTGCGTGTCGCCTCGGCCGCCGGCTTGACAGCAGGCTCCATGCCGACCACCGGCCAGTCTGGATAACGTTCGCGAATGTGCGCAACGCCCGCGGCGGTCGCGGTATTGCAAGCAACGACCAGAGCCTTGGCGCCCTGCTCGCGAAAAAAGCCGGCAATCGTCAGGCAACGCTCAGTGATGAACGCCGCCGACTTCTCGCCGTAAGGAATATGCCCACAGTCGCCCAGAAACAGCAGCGACTCATCAGGCAGCAACTGGCGAATCTCGCTCAATACGGTAAGACCGCCCACGCCGGAATCGAACACGCCAATCGGCGCATTGCTGCCGAAACTCATGTGCAGGTCAGACGCGCTCACGCCTGCGCGCCCGCCGAGCCGCACACGCCGCAAGCCGGGTCACGCTTGACCTTGAGTTCCCGGAAGCGGGTGCTCAATGCATCGATCAGCAACAAGCGACCTACCAACGGCTCGCCAAAGCCCGCAAGCAACTTCAAGGCTTCAAGCGCCTGCAGACTGCCGACCAGCCCGACCAGTGGCCCGATGACGCCCGCTTCGCTGCAGGTCAGTTCCGCCTCGCTGCCGTGTCCGTACAGACAGTGATAACAAGGGCTGTCCGCACGGCGTGGATCGAATACCGACAGCTGCCCTTCAAGGCGAATCGCCGCACCGCTGACCAGAGGCCTGACGGCCGCGACACACGCGGCATTGACCGCTTCGCGCGTAGAGAAGTTATCCGAACAGTCCAGCACCAGATCGACACCGCGCACCGCCGCCTCCAGCGAATCGGCGTCCAGCGCCGTGCGGTGGGGCACCAGTTTCACTCCGGGGTTGATTGCCGTGAGACGGGCCATGGCCGAGTCGACCTTCGGCAGACCAAGGCTGTGGCTGTCGTGGATGATCTGACGTTGCAGGTTGGTCAGGTCGACGCTGTCGAAATCCGCCAGATGCAACTCGCCGACACCGGCAGCCGCCAGGTAAAGGGCGACCGGTGAACCCAGGCCGCCCATGCCGACGATCAGCACGCGGCTGTCGCGCAAGCGCATCTGGCCTTCGATATCGACGTGCTGCAGCAGGATCTGCCGGCTGTAGCGCAGCAGCTCCTCATCGCTCAGCACGGCAGGCATCCGAACGTGATGCGCTCGTGCTCGCCAAGATCGCGGCGGGTCTGGATGCGTTCGAAACCGTGACCGGTCAGCAGATCGCG
>JARDZH010000499.1 GCA_029240955.1 Pseudomonas sp.
CGGCAAAGGCAACGACACGCTGACCGGCGGCGAAGGGCATGACCGCTTTCTGTGGCTGGCGGGCGATACCGGGCATGATCGAGTCACCGATTTCACGCCGGGGGTGGACACGCTCGATCTGTCGCAGCTGTTGCAAGGCGCGGGCGCCAAGGCTGAAACCCTGGATGATTTTCTGCGCTTTCGGATCAGTGGTGCGGGTGCTGAAACGGTGTCGACTATCGAAGTGGGACACGCCGCCGGACATTCAGGCCAGTCCATCGACCTGGCCGGCGTCGACCTCGCCGCACAATTCGGCGTAACACCCGGCGCCCACGGCTGGGTCGCAGGCGGCGCAGACACCGCCACCATCATCAACGGAATGCTGGGGGATCACTCGCTGAAAGCGGATGTGGTTTGAAGGTTCGTGGACCCAACGATTCTGGCGCGCGCGATACTTGTAGGAGCCAGCTTGCTGGCGAAGCGAGGACAGGGACACAACAGATGCATCGCCTGACCTGGCACCTCGCCAGCCAGCTAGCTCCTACGGTTTGGTGTGAACCTGTGGGAGCGGCTTCAGCCGCGAAGAGGCCGGGACACTCAACCCCGCCGCAAGGTCTTCTGCCTGAGGATATAAACCGTCACCCCCGCAGCACTTGCCAGCATCAACACTCGCAGCCACGGCAGGTCAATCAGAAAACACGAGACGGTGATGCTCAGCCACATGGTCCCGATGGCGTACACCTTGGCCTTGACCGGCATGCCGCGGCCTTCCAGGTAATCCCGGATCAGCGGGCCGAAGCGTTTGTGGTTGATCAGCCAGTCATAGAAACGGGGCGAACTGCGCGCAAAGCACGCAGCAGCCAGCAGCAGGAAAGGTGTCGTGGGCAGGACCGGAAGGAAAATCCCGATCACGCCCAGCGCGATGCTCAGCCAGCCGACGCCGAGCAGAAGATAGCGCACCGGCCCATGACGACGGGTGCGCGGCGAGTCCTGCGCCATAGGCGCAGACTCAGTGGTGACGAGGCTTGAGGATGGCCGGCTTTTCGTCCGGAGCCTGACACAGCAGGTACAGCGCGGTCAGCGCTTCCGGGATCTGCACGATCATGTCATCCATCAGGTTCGCGTCCTGGGCAATGTCGGCGAACTCAGGCTGCTCGTCGAACAGGCCCGAACCGACCATGATCGGCAGCAGCATTTCGCTGACTTCTTCCTCAGCGCTTTCGAACCAGGCGTTCTCGCGCAGGAAGACACCTTCCATGAAGCCGATGCACCAGCCGCGCAGGTCGGAATCGTCCGGGTCATCGCCAAGGTCCAGATCGCACGGCAGCTCGAATTCTTCATCGGAAGCCAGCTGACGAGCGATGTGCGCCTGCAGCAGAACCAACGTGGTCTCGATCTCTTCGCGCTGCGCTTCACTGGCGTAATGCGGTGGCTCGGAGAACAGCGCATCGATCCATTCACGCTCCGGTACAGGCTCGGCGCAGATCGACAAGGCGGTCAGGTAGCCGTGGGCGGCCACGTAGTCCAGTGCTTCTTCGTGCAGTTCATCTGCATCGAGGAAGACTTGCAGGCGGGTAAGTTGCTCAGCGAAGGACATGGACGGACTACCTTGGAAATAAACGATGCTGAATTCTAGGCGCTGAGCGAGCGGGGCGCCAGCATCGATACCGAATGCGGTTAATTTCGACCGCTCATGTCGCTGCTGTCCATCGGCCCCGGCGGCTCGGGTATACTGCCGCGCTTTGCAGTGCAGCAGGACAATCTGGGGTTTCTATGCTCGAACAGGCACAACGCGTACTCAAGGACATCTTCGGCTATGACAGCTTTCGCGGTCGCCAGGGTGCCATCATTGAGCGCGTGGCCAACGGTGGTGATGCACTGGTACTGATGCCGACCGGTGGCGGCAAGTCGCTGTGCTTTCAGGTGCCGGGCCTGCTGCGCGACGGCCTGTGTGTGGTCGTCTCGCCGCTGATCGCCTTGATGGACGATCAGGTTGCGACCCTCGAAGAACTGGGCGTCGCCGCCGCAGCGCTCAATTCGACGCTGAGCGCAGAACAGCAGCGCGATCTGGCCAACCGCATCCGCCAGGGTGAAGTCAAAATGCTGTACCTCGCGCCTGAGCGTCTGGTGCAGCCGCGCATGCTGGCATTTCTGCAGAACCTGAAGATTGCCCTGTTCGCCATCGACGAAGCGCACTGCGTTTCGCAATGGGGCCACGATTTCCGTCCTGAGTACCTGCAACTGGGCCAGTTGGCGGAGATGTTCCCGGACGTACCGCGCATCGCCCTGACCGCAACCGCCGACAAGCGGACCCGCGAAGAGATCGTCACGCGCCTGCATCTGCAGAACGCCGAGCGCTTTCTATCCAGTTTCGACCGCCCCAACATCTTCTATCGCATCGTGCCCAAGGAACAGCCACGCAAGCAGCTGCTGGCGTTTTTGTCTGAGCGGCGCAGCGACGCAGGCATCGTGTATTGCCTGTCGCGCAAAAAGGTCGACGAAGTGGCGGTGTTCCTGACCGAGAACGGTTACCCCGCGCTGGCGTATCACGCCGGGCTGCCTGCCGAAACCCGTGCCGCCAACCAGAAGCGCTTCCTTAATGAGGAAGGCCTGATCATGGTGGCGACCATTGCGTTCGGCATGGGCATCGACAAGCCCAACGTACGCTTCGTCGCGCACATGGATCTGCCCAAGTCGCTGGAGGCGTACTACCAGGAAACCGGCCGGGCAGGGCGCGACGGGTTGCCGGCCGATGCCTGGATGGCCTACGGCCTGCAGGACGTGCTGATGCTCAAGCAGATGCTGCAGAACTCCGAAGGCGACGAGCGCCACAAGCGCCTCGAACAGCACAAACTCGATGCCATGCTGGCGCTGTGCGAAGAAACGCGCTGCCGCCGTCAGACCCTGTTGGCCTATTTCGACGAAGACATGCCGCAGCCGTGCGGCCACTGTGACAACTGCGTCGATGGCGTCCAGACCTGGGACGCTACCGAGCCTGCGCGTCAGGCATTGTCGGCCATCTACCGCACCGGCCAGCGCTACGGCGTCGGTCATCTCGTGGACGTGCTGCTCGGCAAGTCCAACGAGAAGGTGGAAAGCTTCGGCCACCAGCGTCTGGCGGTGTTCGGTGTCGGCAAAGGGCGCTCGGAAGGCGAATGGCGTTCGCTGTTCCGCCAACTGGTCGCGCGTGG
>JARDZH010000500.1 GCA_029240955.1 Pseudomonas sp.
CCTGCCGTACGTTCTTTCGGTAGAGAAACTGGCCGGCATCACCGTTCCGGATCGGGTCAACGTCATCCGCATCATGATGGCCGAGTTCTTCCGGATCACCAGCCACCTGCTGTTCCTGGGCACCTACATCCAGGACGTCGGCGCAATGACGCCGGTGTTCTTCACCTTCACCGACCGCCAGCGCGCCTACACCGTGATCGAGGCCATCACCGGCTTCCGTCTGCACCCGGCCTGGTACCGCATCGGCGGCGTGGCGCACGACCTGCCTCGCGGCTGGGAAAAGCTGGTCAAGGATTTCGTCGAGTGGATGCCCAAGCGTCTGGACGAGTACCAAAAAGCGGCGCTGGACAACAGCATCCTGCGCGGCCGGACCATCGGCGTCGCGGGCTACAACACCAAAGAAGCGCTGGACTGGGGCGTCACCGGGCCGAGCCTGCGTGCCACCGGCCTGGACTTCGACCTGCGCAAGGCACGTCCTTACTCCGGCTACGAGAACTTCGAATTCGAAGTGCCGCTTGCCCATAACGGCGACGCCTATGACCGCTGCCTGGTACGTGTCGAAGAGATGCGTCAGAGCCTGCGAATCATCGATCAGTGCATGCGCAACATGCCGGAAGGCCCGTACAAGGCGGATCACCCGCTGACCACGCCGCCGCCGAAGGAGCGCACGCTGCAGCACATCGAAACCTTGATCACGCACTTCCTGCAGGTTTCGTGGGGTCCGGTCATGCCGGCCAACGAGTCCTTCCAGATGATCGAAGCGACCAAGGGTATCAACAGTTATTACCTGACGAGCGATGGCGGCACCATGAGCTACCGCACCCGGATTCGTACGCCAAGCTACCCGCACCTGCAGCAGATCCCTTCGGTGATCAAAGGCAGCATGGTCGCGGACCTGATTGCGTACCTGGGTAGTATCGATTTCGTTATGGCCGACGTGGACCGCTAAGCATGAACAGCCCGTTAATCCAGACAGACCGTTTCGTCCTGAGCGAAACCGAGCGCTCGGCCATCGAGCATGAGATGCATCACTACGAGGACTCGCGCGCCGCGTCCATCGAAGCCTTGAAAATCGTGCAGAAGGAACGCGGCTGGGTGCCGGACGGTGCCATCTACGCCATCGGCGAGCTGCTGGGCATTCCGGCCAGCGACGTCGAAGGCGTGGCCACCTTCTACAGCCAGATCTTCCGCCAGCCCGTCGGGCGCCACATCATTCGCGTCTGCAACAGCATGGTGTGCTTCATCGGCGGCCACGAATCGGTGGTCGACGAAATCAAGAGCTCGCTGGGCATCGGCCTGGGCCAGACCACCGCTGACGGCCGCTTCACCCTGCTGCCGGTGTGCTGCCTGGGCAACTGCGACAAGGCTCCGGCCGTGATGGTCGACGATGACACTTTCGGCGATGTTCAGCCTGCGGGCGTTGCCAAGATGCTGGAGGGTTACCTATGACCATTACTTCCTTCGGCCCCGCCAACCGCATCGCGCGGACCGCGGAAACCCATCCGCTGACCTGGCGTCTGCGGGACGACGGCGAGCCGGTCTGGTTCGACGAATACCAGACCAAGGACGGCTATGCAGCAGCCCGCAAGGCGTTGCTCGAGCAGTCGCCGGACGACATCGTTCAGGCGGTCAAGGATTCCGGCCTCAAAGGCCGCGGCGGTGCGGGCTTCCCCACTGGCGTGAAGTGGGGCCTGATGCCCAAAGACGAATCCATGAACATCCGCTACCTGCTGTGCAACGCGGACGAGATGGAACCCAACACCTGGAAAGACCGGATGCTGATGGAGCAGCTGCCCCACCTGCTGGTCGAGGGCATGCTGATCAGCGCCAAGGCGCTCAAGGCCTACCGGGGTTACATCTTCCTGCGTGGCGAATACGTCACCGCCGCCAAGCACCTCAACCGCGCAGTGGCCGAAGCCAAGGCCGCCGGCCTGCTGGGCAAGAACATTCTGGGCACGGGCTTCGATTTCGAGCTGTTCGTGCACACCGGTGCCGGCCGCTACATCTGCGGTGAAGAAACCGCACTGATCAACTCGCTGGAAGGCCGCCGCGCCAACCCGCGTTCCAAGCCGCCCTTCCCTGCCGCCGTCGGCGTATGGGGCAAGCCGACCTGTGTGAACAACGTCGAGACGCTGTGCAACGTGCCTGCGATCGTCAATAACGGCAACGACTGGTACAAGTCGCTGGCCCGCGAAGGCAGCGAAGATCACGGCACCAAGCTGATGGGCTTCTCCGGCAAGGTCAAGAACCCGGGTCTCTGGGAGCTGCCCTTTGGCGTGCAGGCGCGCGAGCTGTTCGAAGACTACGCCGGCGGCATGCGCGATGGCTTCAAGCTCAAGTGCTGGCAGCCCGGCGGTGCCGGTACCGGCTTTCTGCTGCCCGAACATCTGGATGCACAGATGTACGCCGGCGGCATCGCCAAGGTCGGCACCCGGATGGGTACGGGGCTTGCGATGGCGGTCGACGACTCGGTCAACATGGTTTCGCTGCTGCGCAACATGGAAGAGTTCTTCGCTCAGGAGTCGTGCGGTTTCTGCACGCCTTGCCGCGACGGCCTGCCGTGGAGCGTGAAGATGCTGCGCGCCATCGAAAAAGGCCAGGGTCAACCGGGCGACATCGAGACGCTGCTGGGCCTGGTCAACTTCCTGGGCCCTGGCAAGACGTTCTGTGCCCATGCACCGGGCGCCGTCGAGCCACTGGGTAGCGCAATCAAATACTTCCGGTCCGAATTCGAGGCAGGCATTGCGCCTGTCACTACTGCCGCCGGCGCGATGTACGCGACGGCCAGTAATCCGACCACGGCCGGCGCATAACAAGACACACGCGGTGGGCGGCCATCGAGCCGCCGACCCGGTACCTGCCAGCGCCCTCACAGGCTGAACACGGCAGATACAACCGAGATTCCATTAGCCACGCCCGCTGACAACGGGCCAACGAAGAACTTTGAACCATGGCTACTATCCACGTAGACGGCAAAGCGCTTGAGGTCGATGGCGCGGACAACCTGTTACAGGCTTGTCTGTCGCTGGGCCTCGACATTCCTTATTTCTGCTGGCACCCCGCTCTGGGCAGCGTTGGTGCCTGTCGCCAGTGCGCGGTCAAGCAGTACACCGACGAGAACGACACCCGTGGTCGCATCGTCATGTCCTGCATGACGCCCGCCACCGA
>JARDZH010000501.1 GCA_029240955.1 Pseudomonas sp.
GCGTCGCCGGTCACGTCCGCCAGCGCCAGAAAGGCTTCGGTGCTGTGCATGTTGCTGTTGGCACCCCGATAGGCTTCTTCGCTCTGCCAGTCGCGGGCGAACGACTCACGCATCGCGCCTTCCTCGTCGCTCCAGAAGTGCGCGAGGATGACCTGAATTACCGCAGACAGCAGTGCCTGCGCACCGGGCCGCCCAGCAACCACTGCGGAACTGGCGGCCAGCGCCACGAAAGCGTGCAGATAGGCTTGTTTGGAAGTGGTGCCGCCGTCTTCGAGCGGCGCGTCGAACCAGCCGTCATGCTCGGGATCGCGCAATGCGCCATTGAGCGCGGCGAGCCCGTGGTCGATCAAGGCCGCGCAGCCCGGAATGCCCTGAGCATGGGCCATGGCAAAACAGTGGGTCATGCGCGCGGTGTTCATGGTCTGCGCCGTGGCGCCGACCATCAGACGGCCGTAATGGTCGAGGCTGCCGAAGCCGTGTTCCAGCTTCGAAGCCTTGGCGAACGCCAGCAACCGCCGCCCTTCCTGCGCCAGCCATTGATGATGACCCGGCGCCCGCAGCCAGCTGCTGAAGCTGTGATTAGTGTTGTCCATGACGCAATGCCGCCCCCAATCGATTAGGAAGTGGTCAGACCGACCGAGCGCCATAATGCGCGTCACAGCCGGTCAGCGGCAAGCGGACCTGAACCCGATCCAGGCAGGATCGGGCGACAGCGGCTGTCAGACTTTGAAACGTGCCACGACCTGATTGAGCTCGACCGCCAGACGCGACAGTTCGTGGCTGGAGGCGCTGATCTGGTTGGCGCCATCGGTGGACTGGGTCGACAGGTCGCGGATGTTGACGATATTGCGGTCCACTTCGCGCGCGACTTGCGCTTGTTCTTCGGCAGCGCTGGCGATGACCATGTTGCGTTCGGAGATCTGGTTGATCGACGAAGTGATTTCGGTCAGCGAAGCGCCCGCGCCCTGCGCAAGCTCCAGTGTCGAACCGGCGCGATCACGGCTGGTGTTCATCGAATCCAGCGCCTGTGCTGAACCGCTGCGCATGGCCGTGACCATCGAGTCGATTTCCAGTGTCGACTGCTGGGTGCGATGCGCCAGCGCCCGTACTTCGTCCGCCACCACTGCAAAGCCACGCCCCGACTCGCCGGCGCGCGCCGCTTCGATCGCCGCGTTGAGCGCCAGCAGGTTGGTCTGTTCGGCGATCGAGCGGATCACGTCCAGCACCTTGCCGATGTCCTGCGACTGGTCGGCCAGATTCTGCACCAGCGTCGAGGTGGCCTGAACGTTCTCGGTCAGGGTCTGAATCGATTGCACGGTTTCGATGACACGGGCCTGACCGGCCTTGGCCGAAGCGCTGGAGTGGTTGGACGCATCGGAAGTGGACACCGCGTTGCGCGCCACTTCTTCGACGGCCGAGGTCATTTCGTTGATGGCAGTAGCCGCCTGGTCGATCTCGGCGTTCTGCTGGTTCAACCCGCGGTAGCTGTCCTCGGTGACCGAGTTGAGTTGCGTCGCGGCCGAGGCCAGTTGGCTTGCCGAGCTGCCGATGTGGCGCATGGCCGAGCGCAGGTTGTCCTGCATGGTGGCCAACGCGCGAAACAGGCGAGTCACTTCGTCTTCGCCATCGGCGTGGATGGCATGGGTCAGATCGCCTTGCGCCACGTGTTCGGCTGCCACGACGGCGCGTTCCAGCGGGCGCACGATGCTGCGGGTCAGCAGCAGGGCGAGACCGATAGTCGCCAGTGCCGCCAGCACGACGAAGATCAGCACGATCTGCCGGGAGGTATCGTATTGGGCGGCAGCTGCCTTGCCTTCGTCATCGATGCGCGCAGCATAGAAGTCGGCCAGGTCGTTGAGCTGTTTGCCCGAACCGTCGACGATCTGTTTCATGTCGACCAGCAGCAGCTTGTTCATGCCTGCCGTGTCGTTCTGCCCGGCCAGCACGAAGGACTGTTCCAGCGCTTTCTGGTACTGCGCCAGCGTCACGCGGAACTGGTCATCGAGCACCTTTTCCTCTGGGGTGTCGACGAATTTCGACAGGATCTGCAGCCGGTTGGCCAGGTCCTGATTACGAACGTCCAGTTGCCCACGGTAGGTGGAAATGCTCTTGGGATCGGGGTCCAGTGCCATGCGCAGGGAGATGGTGCGGATACGAAGCATGATCTCGCGAATGTCGTTGACCGCCCGCATGCTGGGCAGCCAGTTGGTTTCGACCTCGACTTCGCTCTGGCGAATGGTCGACATCTGCGCCAGGGCGAACCAGCCCAGCACGGCTACCAGAAGGGAAATCAGGGTGAAGCCCAGGCCCGCGCGGCGAGCGATGGTGAGTTTGCGTAGATTCATGGCCGTAGCTCTTTTCTTGTTGAAAGGCGCGGTCGACAAGCAACTTGTCGGACAACTTTCCAGCGTATCGACGCATTCAGGTGCATCTTGAGCAACAACCAGTAACATTTATCTGCCGACGAATGACCCGGCTCGTTCGCTGAATCGATGTGTCTAGACTTTCACTGTCTTCGAACGAGGCTTATGTGGCCGTGGAGGTTTGCCATGCATCTGGAAGGGTCCTGCCATTGCGGCGCGGTGGAGTTCAGTGTCACCAGTGCGCACCCTTATCCGTATCAACGCTGCTACTGCTCTATCTGCCGAAAGACCCAGGGCGGTGGCGGTTACGCGATCAACCTGTCCGGTGACGCGGCGACCTTGAAGGTCAAGGGCCGCGAGAACATCACGGTGTATCACGCCAGGATGCGTCAGGATCATCACGTCGAGATCAGCAATGCCGAGCGGCATTTCTGCAAACAGTGCGGCAGCGGCCTATGGCTGTTCAGCCCGGAATGGCCGGAACTGGTGCACCCGTTCGCGTCCGCCATCGACACGCCGCTGCCCACGCCACCCGAGACCACCCATATTCTGCTCGACTCGAAAGCGTCATGGGTTGAGGTGCAGGCCGGCGACAAGGACCAGCGTTTCGAGGCGTACCCGCAGGAATCAATTGCCGATTGGCATGAGCGGCTGGGGTTGGTGCGGTGATCGTTGCAAGGGTTATCTGATAAACCGCGTCGCCTGCATCGCGAGCTTCGCTCCCTCCCACAATAAGCATGCGCGCCGGACTGCGATGCTCTCCGTAGGAGCCAGCTTGCTGGCGAGAGGCCGGTACAGT
>JARDZH010000502.1 GCA_029240955.1 Pseudomonas sp.
TTCTGCTCTGACCGGTGCAAACTGATCGACCTGGGAGCGTGGGCTTCAGAGGAGCATGCGATTCCAGTCAGCCCTGACGCGGAAGATGATCTGTTTTCCGGTGATCTCGACCTGCCGCAGCGCGGGCACTGATTCGATGTAATGCCCCTTTCGCTGTAGGAGCGCGCTCGCCCGCGACACGGCCGGTACGTTCAAACATGTATGTCGTCTGACGCCACGTCGTCGCGGGCAAGCGCGCTCCTACAGGAACCGCGCTACCGCCGGGTCGGCGTTGTGCTGCCGTCCAGCCGCTCCGATCAAGCGTCGTCATCTTTCCACGGCGCTGACAGGTCGCGAGTCCGGTTGAAGGTCTCCAGCCACTCAGGGCTGAACACCACCAGTGCGCTGACGATCATGCCGTTGATGAATGCTTCGGGAAAGATGATCAGCCACAGATAGCCTACGTAGTCGCTCAGCCAGTACGGCAGCTCGAAAATCCCTTCCAGTTTCAGCAGGCCGAGCGCCAGTATCAGGGTGAGCATCGCGGCCACCGCTGCGGCGAGAAACCCCGAGCAAAAAATGTACACGAAAGGGCTTTTCGGCTGTCCCCGCTCGACCAGAATTGCGCAGACCTCGGTCACCAGCACGGGCACACCCACGAACAACAGACCGTTGATGCCCAACGCAGCAAGGTCCTGACGCCCCAGCGCAACCAGCGCCATCTGGGCCGCGACCCCACCGAGCACAGCCAGCGGCCAGTCGAGCACAAGCGTCACAGCCGTCATGCCAAGAAAATGGTAGGAAACGCCGGTGTCGAAATCGCGCCTGACCAGCCATAGAAAGAACAGCGCGAACACGGTGCCGAACAGCAGATGCTGACGGCGACGATCACTGAACAACTCGACCCACGGCGAACGCCACGCCGCCCAGGCCAGCACAGGTACATACAGCAGCCAACCCAAGGACAGAGTGCCTGCGGTCAGTACCTGCGCGCCGATCATGGTTGTTCGAGGGCGGCGCGCAACTGCTCGGCACTGCTGAATTGCTGCTGGCTGACCAGCTTGCCGTCGCGTAATTGCAACCAGAGCACCTTATCCTCGTCCCCGGCGTATCGCGGTACGATGCGGGACTCGCGGTCCAGCATGACCCGGTATGAGTAATCGCGCATTTTGGGGATTGCGAACATAGTTGCGATCACCGCCGGCATTTTCTGGATATCGGCGATGAACACGGTCTGGCGCGATTCAAGGAAGCCCTTCGGCTTGCTTTCGAGCGCAGCGTTGACGAGCTTGGCGGCGTCCATGCTGCGAGCGACCAGCAGAGTACGAGTCTGGTCGTTGAGTGTGTAGGGCTGGTCGTACTGGTCCAGCAGCGTCCAGGGCGCGACATGATCACCGGGCGCCAATGCATGGGCGGTCAACGGCAACAGCGCCAGCAGCAGGACGGGCAAAAGTTTCAAAAGCAGCTCCTCAGGTGGTCGCGAGCCCCGGCAAATCGAGCCGGGATGCGCGCGTCGGTCGGATTACAGACTACAACGTTGAAGAAGCCAGTCTACCCCTTCAGATCACTCTTTCAGTCTAGGCGTCCGGGACGCTAAGCTTGGGCATATGGACGATTCAGACTATTTGCGCCTGCTGACGATCCAGGCCGAACAAGCCAATACCTTTCTTTCCAATGCGCGGAAGTGGGAGCGCGAGCGCTGGGTTTGCCAGCGCCTGCTGCAAGGCCTGAACATTGCGCACCGCAACGAGGACTTTACGTCAGCGGGCCAAGAGCCGCCTGACGTTCTGTTCCGGGACGCGTGTTTCGAGGTGTTCTTCGTGCTCGATGAGGGCCGCCGGCTGAACGACGAGTGGCGTGAAGAGCTGGAGCGTCGACGAAGCGCCTTCTCCCTAAGCCAGCTGGTACGACGCGAAGCCAAGCCCAAGCGCATACCGGCGTCGGAACTGTTACGGCGGCTCGCCCCGACGCTGCGCAAGAAATCCCACAACTACAAGGAACGCGGCCTGGACCTGGGCGAGCTGGATATCATTGCCTTCGCTAGCCTCAAACGCGAAGTGCTGGATCTCAATAGCCATTTTCCCCCGCCTACCGAGTACCTGCGCCAGGGCTGGCGTTCGCTGTCGCTGGTCGGGCCGACCTTCGCTCGGGTATTGTTCGCTCATCCGGATGCCCCGGATTTTCTGCGTACCAATCTGGGCCGCAGCGTGGTGTTTGATGTCGGAATCAGCTTATGAGCCCCCTGCAGGAACTATTGGCCGACGTGCCTCAGCAAGGTCGTGTGCGCTGGATCGGCGTACGCCCGGTGTCTCGCGGCGAGATGGTCGAGCTTGAAGCCGTGGAAGCGCGTCGCGAAGCGGGTTTGACCGGTGATCACGCGCGCCCCGGACCGCGCAATGCCCGTCAAGTGACGCTGATTCAGTGGGAACACCTGGCGGTGGTCAGCTCGCTGCTGGGTCGCTCCGAAGAGCAGCCCGTTCTCCCGCACGACCTGCGTCGCAATCTGGCGATCAGCGGCATCAATCTGTTCAGCCTCAAAGGCCGCCGCTTCCGGATCGGCCAGGCCATTTTTGAAACCACCGGTTGGTGCCAGCCTTGCGCACGGCTCGAACAGCGTCTTGGTCACGGGACGTTTCAGGCGGTACGCGGACATGGCGGAATCACCGCGCGGGTGATACAAAGCGGAATCATCCGACTGGACGATGGATTACGGGTGGAACCACTGCCAGACGGTGATCAACTCCCCCTCCCGTCCGCCATGAGGCTAAAATGAGCAGCCGCCTGAACCCAGACGACCAACGACGTGTCGAAGAGTACCTTCAAGCACCTCAGCATCAAGTCGAGCGCCGCCCTTTCCGGCCCTGGCTGCTCCTGATGCTGCTGGTCGTGGTGGTAACAGGCCTGGGCCTGCTGAGCCGTTTACTGAGCCATCTGACGCTATGAGCTGCCTTGCGCTCGCGAAGATCGGTCTCCCGCTCCCGAATTCCTTTAACCTTTCGAGAAATCCTCATGACTCATCGTATTGTTATCGTCGGCGGAGGTGCCGGCGGTCTGGAGCTGGCTACCCGTCTGGGTAAGACTCTGGGCAAGAAAGGCGCGGCCAGCGTCACGCTGGTCGATGCCAACCTCACCCACATCTGGAAACCGCTGCTGCATGAAGTGGCCGCCGGTTCGCTCAACTC
>JARDZH010000503.1 GCA_029240955.1 Pseudomonas sp.
AACAACTCGCCCAGAAAGAAAAAGCTGCCCGCCTTGCGGTTGAGCACCAGCGTGTTCTTGCCGATCCAGCCCAGCCCGGCCTGTTCCGCAATGGCCTTTTCCAGTACCGGCGCGCTGTCCACGAAAGCGCGATAGCCGAATGGCCCGATGGCTTGCTGAATACGCTCGGCCAACTGTTGCAGACGCTTGCGGACCAGCTTGTGGTAATCGCGGCCCAGCGCGTAACGCGAGACATAGGCTTTTTCCGGCTCTGTCAGGCGTTGGGTCATCTCGGTATCGCCCGGCAGGTAATCCATGCGCAGCGACACCACGCGCAAGGTTCCAGGCACCAGCTCGTCCGGGTGGGAACGTTTGCTGCCGTGGGCTGCCATATAGTCCATTTCGCCGTGATAACCCGCATCGAGCCAGCGTTGCAGATGCTGTTCGTGCTCCGCCAGATCCAGCCCGGCAATGCCGACCTGTTGAAAGCCCAGCTCACGGCCCCACGCCTTGATGGACTGCGCAAGGGTGTCGAGATCTTCGTGAGTGGGGAGTTCAGCGGTAATAGCGGACATGCGCAGAGAGAAACCGGGGCCAAGGTGCGTATAATTCTGCCAGACATCGGAGCCTGTGAACGCATGTTCGACACCAAACCTGATTTACCCGACGCGCTGTACAGTGCTGCACACGTACGAGATCTGGATGCCCGGCTGATTGCCGCAGGCACGCCGGGCTTCACGCTGATGGAGCGCGCGGCCCACGCCACCTGGCGCGCAATCCGTCGGAACTGGCCTGAGGCTGGCGTGCTGACCGTGCTTGCAGGCCGCGGCAACAACGCGGGCGACGGCTATCTGGTGGCAGGGCTGGCGCGCAAGGCCGGCTGGCAGGTTCAAGTGTTTGCGGTGGATCAGCCCGGTGCTTTACAAGGCGACGCGGCGAACGCGCATTCCGAGGCCATTGCGGCAGGCGTCGACGTTCAGGACTGGTCCGCTCAACCGCTCAGTGGCGTGGTCGTAGACGCGCTGTTGGGGACGGGTCTGCATGGCGAGGTTCGTGAGCCTTATCTGAATGCAATCCGCGCGATCAATGCTTCCGGGCGCCCCGTGGCGGCAATCGATATTCCTTCCGGGCTCTGTGCAGACACCGGCCATGTGCTGGGCGAAGCGGTGCGCGCTGATCTGACCGTGACCTACATCGGCTTGAAGCTGGGCCTGATGACGGGCGAAGCGGCGGATCTGGTCGGTCAGCTGGTATTCGACGACCTGCAGGCTGATCCTCAAATCGTGGCCGCAACGTCTACCAGCGCGCTGCGACTCGACCCTTCGAATCTGCCGACGCTCAAACCCCGCCCGCTCACGGCTCACAAAGGGATGTATGGCCGCGTGCTGGTTATTGGCGGCGATCACGGCTTTGGTGGCGCCTCCATGCTCAGCGCCGAAAGCGCCTTGCGCAGCGGAGCCGGTATGGTCACGCTGGCGACCCGGGCCGAACACGTGCCTGCCGCGCTGGTGCGCATGCCGGAAATCATGAGCGCGGGCATTCGCTCGGCCAATCAGTTGATGGGCCTGATCGAACCGGCCAGCGTGCTGGTCGTCGGTCCCGGCCTGGGCCAGGCCGCCTGGGGGCGCAGCCTGCTGTCGGCGGCCGCCAACGCGGATCGTCCGCAGGTGTGGGACGCCGACGCACTGAATCAGCTCTCAAGCGAACAGGTAAGCCTGCCGAAGAACAGTGTCATCACGCCGCATCCCGGTGAAGCGGCGCGACTGCTCGGGATCGGCACCAAGGAAGTACAGGCCGACCGGCCGGCGGCAGCCCGCGAGCTGGCGCGTCGTTTCGATGCCGTGTGCGTACTCAAGGGCACCGGCAGCCTGATTGCAGACGCCAGCGGGCGGTTGGCGGTCTGTGATCGCGGGCACCCGGCCATGGCCACCGCAGGTTTGGGCGATGTGCTGGCCGGCTTGATCGGCGCGCTCATGGCTCAGCATCTCAACGCATTCGATGCCGCGTGCCTGGCGGTCTGGCTGCATGCCAGCGCAGGGCGGCAAGTGGGCGCGCAAGGACGTGGGCTGGCTGCCAGCGACGTCATTCCCGCCATTCGTCAGTTATTGGAGGAGCAACAACCGTGTCTGAATTGACGCTCGATATTGTGGGCGAAGAAGCCATGACCCGCTTCGGCTCGCGCCTGGCGCAGGTCACTGAAGGCGTGGGTGTGATTTTTCTCGAAGGCGATCTGGGTGCGGGCAAGACCACGCTCTCCAGAGGCATGATCCGTGGTTTCGGGCACGAAGGGGCGGTGAAAAGCCCGACCTTCACGTTGGTCGAACCCTACGAAATGGGTGCGATACGCGCTTTCCACTTCGACCTGTATCGTCTCGTCGATCCGGAAGAGCTGGAATTCATGGGCGTGCGGGATTACTTCGACGGCAATGCACTTTGTCTGATCGAGTGGCCCCAACGCGGTGCAGGCTTTTTGCCAAAGCCGGACCTGACCATTACCATTAGGCCGCACGGTCCGGGCCGCAGCGTGACCTTGAGTCCGCAAGGCTCGCGCGGCGAAAGCTGGTGTGCCACTTTGGCATTGGAATTCAAATAGAAATGGGGTTTGGTATGCGCATGCGCGCGCTGGTCACTGTAGTGGGGATGCTGATGATGTCCCTGGCTGTTGAAGCGCTGGCCGCTACGCAAGTAAAGAGCGTTCGCCTGTGGCGGGCGCCGGACAACACGCGCCTGGTTTTCGATCTTACCGGTCCCGTTCAGCACAGCGTTTTCACGCTGACGTCGCCTGATCGGCTCGTCATCGATATCAACGGTGCGACCCTGGGCGGCCCGCTCAATGTCTCGACGGCCAATACGCCCATCACCTCCATGCGCTCGGCGCAGCGTACGCCGGAAGATCTGCGAGTGGTCATCGACCTGAAAAAGGTCGTGACACCCAAGAGCTTCACGCTGGCGCCCAACCAGCAATACGGCAACCGTCTGGTGGTCGATCTGTTCGACAACGCAGCGGACGCCAACCCTACGCCGAGCGTGCCGCAAACCGCCGCTACCACAGCGCCAGCGGTGCCGGTCAGCCCGGCCAAGCCTGAGATCAAGCTGACCCCCGTCCCTAATGGCAAGCGCGACATCGTGGTCGTGATCGACGCCGGTCACGGCGGCGAAGACCCGGGTGCTTCCGGTGGTCG
>JARDZH010000504.1 GCA_029240955.1 Pseudomonas sp.
CCGGACAGCGCCCATTCGACGTCCCATTCCAGCTCGTGCTTGTCGAGGATCGCGGCGACGCGCTGCTTCAGGCCCTCAACCGTGGATTCGGTGGAAAACCGGAAATTGAACACTGCCACCAGATCGCCAGGAATGACGTTGGTCGCGCCGGTGCCCGAGTTGAGGTTGGAAATCTGAAAGCTGGTCGGCGGGAAGAACGCGTTGCCGGCATCCCAGTGCTCGGCGGCCAGTTCGGCCAGCGCGGGCGCTGCCAGATGAATCGGGTTCTTTGCCAGATGCGGATAAGCGACATGGCCTTGCTTGCCACGCACGGTAAGCGTCGCGCCGAGCGAACCGCGACGACCGTTCTTGACCACGTCGCCCACCAGCGTCGTGCTCGACGGTTCGCCAACGATGCACCAGTCCAGACGCTCATTACGCGCCGCCAGACGCTCGACCACCGCTTTGGTGCCGTGATGCGCCGGGCCTTCTTCATCGCTGGTGATCAGAAAAGCCACGGTGCCTTTGTGATTCGGGTAATCGGCGACGAAGCGCTCGCACGCCACCACCATCGACGCCAGACTGCCTTTCATGTCCGCAGCGCCACGACCGCAGAGCATGCCGTGTTCGTCGATCAGCGCGTCAAACGGGTCGTTTTGCCAGGCCTGGGTCGGGCCGGTCGGCACTACGTCGGTATGACCGGCGAAACACAGCACCGGGCCGTCATTGCTGCCATGAGTCGCCCAGAAATTGTCCACGTCTTCGATGCGCATCGGCTCAAGTTTGAAACCGGCTTCACCCAGGCGCTGCATCATCACGGTCTGGCAGTCGGCATCGACCGGCGTGACCGAAGGACGACGGATCAAGTCGCAGGCAAGTTGGAGAGTGGGCGAAAGGTCGGCTGGGGCCGTCATGTACAAGACTCCGGTAACAGGGCTTTGGGCGCGAAAGGGCGGTTATCTTAAAGCAAAACGCTGAGACTAACGCCTGGATATGACGATCACGGCAGCAATCGTGGGTTTCGGACCGGTCGTCATGAACGACAGATGCCTGATCGCGCCGCAGGCTCTATAATGCGCGCCGGTTTTTCGCCGGCCTTTCGCCGGTGTCTGAGGGGCAACGAGCATGAGCACAGCAGATCCACGTTTCGCAGGCATCGCCCGGTTGTACGGCGTCGAGGGGCTGGAGCGCCTGCGCGCGGCTCATGTGGCGGTGGTGGGGATCGGCGGCGTCGGGTCCTGGGCGGCGGAGGCGATGGCGCGCTGTGGCATCGGCGAGATTTCGCTGTTCGACATGGACGACGTGTGCGTCAGCAACAGCAACCGTCAGCTGCATGCGCTGGACAGCACCGTGGGCCGGCCAAAGGTCGAGGTCATGGCCGAGCGCATCCGGTCGATCAATCCGGACTGCGTGGTGCATGCGGTGAGCGACTTCGTCACGCGCGACACCATGGCCGATTACATCACGCCGGATCTGGACTTCGTGCTGGACTGCATCGACAGCGTCAACGCCAAGGCGGCGCTGATCTCATGGTGCAAGCGCCGCAAGATTCAGATGGTCACCACCGGCGGTGCGGGCGGACAGATTGATCCGACGCTGATTCAGATTGCCGACCTCAACCGCACCTTCAACGATCCGCTGGCCTCCAAGGTTCGCTCCACCTTGCGCCGCGATTACGGCTTTTCTCGCACGCCGAACCGGCATTACAGCGTGCCGTGCGTGTTTTCCAGCGAACAGCTGCGCTATCCGAAGCCAGACGGCGGCATCTGCCTGCAGAAAAGCTTTGTGGGCGAGGGTGTGAAGCTCGACTGCGCCGGCGGCTTCGGCGCGGTGATGATGGTGACCGCGACCTTCGGCATGGTCGCGGCGACTCGCGCGATCGACAAACTGGTGGCCGGAACGCGCCGCCCGTCCGAGCGCGTCAAGCCAGCTGCTGAGCCCGCCGCTCAGGCCTGAGCCAGCTCGCGCATTTTCTGTAGCACGGCGTTCAGGCCGTTGCTGCGGGACGGTGACAGTTGGCGGGACAGACCCAGTTGGCTGAACCAATCGGGCAAATCCACCTGCTGCAGGTCAGCGGTAGCCAGACCGTTGACCCGCGCCAGTAGCAAGGCGACCAATCCGCGAATCAGACGGGCATCGCTGGCGGCGCGGAACTGCCAGTGACCGTCGGCCAGTTGTCCCAGCAGCCAGACCTTGCTTTCGCAACCGTTGACCAGATGTTTGTCAGACCTTTCCTCGTCGGTGAGCGGTGGCAAGCGATCGCCCCACTGCATCAATAATCGAGCGCGTTGCTCCCAGCTCTGCGGCTGGGAGAACACATCAAGCGCGGTCTGTGCATCGGCGGGCAGGGTCATCGCAGCAGCTCCAGGCCTTGATCCAGAGCGTCGAAGAAACGCTGCAGATCGTCGGTGTCATTGTAGAGCGCCAGCGACACGCGAATCGCGCCGGACAAACCCAGTTGCTTGAACAGCGGCATCGCGCAGTGCTGCCCGGCGCGGACGGCAATACCCTGTTCGGTCAGCAGGTGGGCAAGGTCCGCGTTATGCACGCCGTCGACGACGAAACTGGCCAACGCCAGTTGCGGAGCACCCAGTATCTGGACGCCCTGACGCTGGCGCAGACCGTCGAGCAGGATCTGGTGCAAACCCGCCTCATGCCCCGCCACCGCGACAGCGTCAAGGCTGGCGAGGTAATCGAGCGTTGCCCCCAGACCGATCGCGCCTGCGATTGGCGGAGTACCGGCCTCGAACCCCAAGGGCGCGGGCCTGAACTTCGCCTGATGATAGTCAGCGGTCAGCACCATCTCGCCGCCGAACTGCCAATGCGCAAGGCCTGGCAAGACTTCGTGCCGACCGTACACCACACCGAGCCCGTCCGGGCCGTACAGCTTGTGGCTGGAAAAGACATAGAAGTCGCAACCCAACGCCTGCATGTCTTGTCGGCCGTGCACGACGCCCTGTGCGCCATCCACCACCGTCAGCGCGCCCTGGGCTTTGGCCAGCGCAAGCAGCGCGGGCAACGGCTGCCAGGCACCGAGGATGTTGGACAGTTGGCTGACGGCCAGCAGACGGGTGCGCGGGCCGATCAGTTCAGCAGCTTGCTGCAGGTCGATCAGCCCGTCGGCATCCAGCGGCAGGATCACCAGCTTGAGCTCCCGGCGCTGGGCCA
>JARDZH010000505.1 GCA_029240955.1 Pseudomonas sp.
GGTCGAAACCCTGGGCTTTCAGCCACAGGAAGTGGTGATCGGCTTTCATCTGATCTACAACACCGCCCGCTGCCTGATCATGCTGCCGACGGTTGCCCCCATGGCCCGGCTGTGTTCGGCGCTGCTGCCGCAGCAAAACGAAACAGGCGGACTTGCCAAACCCCGGCATCTGGACCTGGCTGCGCTGTCCACGCCGAGCCTGGCGCTGGCCAACGCGGTCCGCGAAACGCTGCGCATGGGCGACCGGGTCGAAAACATGCTGGGCTCGATGCTGGCCGTGCTGCGCGGTACGCAGACGGCCGTTACTCAAGACGTGCGGCGAATGGGCGATGACGTCGAGGCGCTCTATAACGCAATCAAGTTGTACCTCGCGCAGATGCCTCGCGAGGAGCTGGGCGAGCAGGACAACCGGCGCTGGGCGGAAATCATCGAGCTGACCGTCAATCTGGAGCTTGCCAGCGGCCTGATCGAACGCATGTTGCGCAAGATCCAGCAGCAGAAGACGTCTCAGCGCCGCTCGTTTTCGGCCACAGGCCTTGAGGAACTCGCCGATCTGCAGATTCAGCTCCAGTCCAACCTGCGGTTGGGGCTTTCAGTGTTTCTGAGCGGCGATCCACAAAGCGCCCGCCAGTTGCTGCGCGAGAAGCGGCGTTTCAGGGCGCAGGAACGCCGTCTCGCTCACGCCCATGTGAATCGGCTGCAGAACAAAATCGTTCAGAGTATCGAAACCAGTTCGCTGCATCTGGAGCTGATGGCGGACATGAAGCGCCTGAACTCCCTGTTCTGCGCCAGCGCCTATGCCGTGTTGGAAACCACCGAGACCGGCGCGCTGGCCGGTGACAATGCGTCCGGACAATCGATCTGAACATAAGCAGCAAGGCGAAGTCTGTTGAACATACCGGCCCGCCAGGAAAGCTGTTTTATGCGTTGCCTGCTGTTCGCTTTTCTCTTTCTGAGTGCTCTCCCTGCGCTGGCGCTGGATCGGCTTCAGGTCGAAGGGTATCTGTTGCCCAATGGCTTGCAGGTATTGCTCAAACCCGGCTATGAGAAAGGCCACGTTGCTATCCGGTTAGTGGTCGGTATCGGATTCGATGATTTCCCTTGCGCCGACAAGGAACTGCCTCACTTGCTGGAGCATTTGCTGTTCAGCGGAGTGGATGGTGGCGGTGAAGGCGCGCTCGAAGAGCGGATGCAGGCGCTGGGCGGCGAGTGGAATGCGTTCACCAGCAACACTGACACGACCTTCGTGATCGAGGCACCTGCTCGCAATCAGCGCAAAGTGCTCGATCTGCTCATGGAGGTGCTGGCGCGTACCGAGCTTGATCAGCCTCGGCTGGATACCGTAAAGCGCATTGTGGAGCGTGAAGACGGCGGCCATTCCTCACACCTGCGGCGTTTGCTGGATCACCGGGAAACTTCCCGTGGCGCGATCGGTGAACTGGCGGTCGAGCTGGGCCTCAAGTGCGCCGAACGGCCTGAGGTGGACGGGATTTCGCTGGAGCACGTCGAAGAAGTCTTCGCCAGTTGGTACGCGCCCAACAACATGACGCTTATCGTGGTCGGCGATATCGACAAACTGCTGCCTGGCTATCTGGAGCGCAAGTACGGTCAGCTCAACCCGGCTGATCCGATCGACCACCCACCACTGGCATCTATAACCGGTTCGGCGGAGCCGAGACGTGAGCTGGAGCGTGGCGGGCTGGGCGAAAATGCCAAGCTGCATCTGATTTTTCCCGAGCCTCAGCTGGACGACCAGCACGATGAAACCTGGGAGCTGGTAAAAGCCTATCTGGACTGGGCGCTTTATGCCGATTTGCGTCTCAAGCACGGGCTGTCCTACGGTCCATCCGCCGACCGGGATGTGTTTGGCGACACCGGTTTTCTGAGTCTCAACGCCGACCTGGAGCGCGATGACCTTGAGCAAGCCGAGGATGCATTGCGTGAGCTGGTCGAGCAGCTGCGCAGGGATGGCATGCAACCTGCGGCGTTCAACCGCCTCAAAGACGCCGCCATCGCGCGCCAGGCCTGGGCGGTGCAAGGCAACAGTGCGCTGGCCGACTACTACTGGAGCGCGCTCAACGATTATGAGAATGGCCGCTTCGTCGACCCTGGCAAGCGCATCAAGGCGGTCAGTCTTGAGTCGGCCAATCGCGCCATGCGTGAATTACTGGACCAGCCGGGCTATCTGCGGATCGAGAAACCGCTGCTCAGCTATGACAGTCTGGTGTGGGTGTCTGCCGCCGTTCTTGGTCTGATAGTGCTGTTGGCCGCCTTGGGCTGGCGCGCACGCAGGGCCGGCAAATGAAGGTATAGCAACCGGCGGCGCGTTGTTATGCTGCGCGCTTTTTTAACCTGACGACCTAGGGCGAACCGCTTCGATGCCTCAATGGAAAAGCTACATCACGCGCGTAATCGAACTCATGAAGCGCTATCCAGGCATCATTGCGGCGGGCGGTTTCATTTCGGGTATCGCCAGCTTCATTCTGGTCGACCGCCAAGAAGGTCTGGCGACCTGGATCGCAGTGGTGCTGCTGATCAGCTGGCTGTGGTTGATGGTGGAAAACTCCATCGTCAGCCTGTTCAACAAGCGGTTCGGCAGGGAAATCCCGCAAGGGCTGCTGCGCTACGGCACGCAGATGATCCATCAGGAAAGTCTGTTCTTTGTTCTGCCGTTCTTCTTCGTCACGACCACCTGGAACAGCGGGCAGGCGATATTCACAGCGGTGCTCGGCGCTGCCGGACTGATCTCCATTGTCGATCCGCTGTACTACAAGTGGCTGGCGCCCCGGCGCTGGCTGTTCATGGCGTTGCATACGCTGACGTTGTTTGCGGCGCTGCTGACCGCGCTGCCGATCATCGTGCACCTGACGACTGCGCAGAGTTACAAGCTGGCGCTGGGCGTGGCCATACTGCTGTCCTTTCCGAGCATCGCGTCGAGTTTCCCGATCAACAACTGGCGTCGCGCGGTGACGGTACCGGTGATGATCCTCGCGATTGGCGCGGGCGGCTGGCTGCTGCGCTCCTGGGTGCCGCCTGCCACCTTGTGGCTGACCGAAGTGGCCGTCAGCACCGATTTCGACAACAAGAACCGCAAGCCGGGCGAAAGCATCAGCCAGATCAGCGCTGCACAGCTGCGCAACGGCGGG
>JARDZH010000506.1 GCA_029240955.1 Pseudomonas sp.
GGCCGGAAGCCCGTGTGCAGCCGTTGCCGGTCTCCGAGCTGTTCCCGCCGCGGGGAGTGTTCGGGCTTTACGTGCAGCAGCGCCTTCGGGAAGCCGTGGCGGCAGGTGCCTCGCAAGGCTCAAGCGTCGAGCATGTCCGGGGCGAAGCGGTGGACATGCAGGTAGACGCGCAGCACGTCCGTGTGACCCTGGCCGACGGCCTTGAGCTGCTTGGACAGTACGCCGTTCTCGCCACTGGCATGTACGCCGCTGCACGCACGCCCCAGCGGCAGTCCAGCGGTCTGAACGCAGCCGCGCTGGACCCATGGGATGTTGCGGCGATGCGCCGCCTCGACCCGCAAGCCCGGGTGCTGATCATCGGCTCGGGACTGACCATGGTCGATGCCGTGGTGTCCCTGCAGCAATCCGGTCATCGCGGGCCCATCGATGTCTTTTCGCGCCACGGCCTGTTACCGCACGTGCGTCGTCAGCCGCCCGAATGGCCGGATTTTCTCGGTCAAGACCACCAGATCCGCAGCCCAAGGCAGTTGTTGCGCAAGGTCCGCGAGCAATGCGAACTGGCGATCGAAAGCGGTATCGACTGGCAGGCACCGCTGGATACCGTGCGCGTCAACATCGGCAGGCTGTGGCATCAGGCCAGCGATCGCCAGCGCCGCCAGTTCGTGCGCCATGTCCGCCCGTGGTGGGAAAGTCACCATCACCGTTCGCCACCGCCGAGCGCAGCACTGCTGGCGCAGTGCGTGAAAGAGGGCCGGCTGAACATCCATGCGGCGGAGCTGCGCGGCGTTGAGGCAGGCGCGTCGGGTGAGGTGCAGATCGGTTTGCGGCGGCGCGGGCAGGCGACGCTCAGTTACGAGAGCGGTGATGCGCTGATCAATTCAACCGGGATCGAATACGACTGGCGGCGCGTGGATCGCGCCTTGCCGCGGCAGTTGCTGGCGCGAGGGCTGATCCAGCCTGGGCCGCTGGCACTGGGCATTGCTGCTGACGAAGGCGGGGCGGTGCGGGATGCGCAGGGGCAGTGCTCATCGCGGCTGTTCAGCCTCGGCCCGCCGTTGCGCGGACTGTGGTGGGAAAGCACCGCGGTAACCGATGTCGCGAGCCAGGCCAAGGCGCTCGCCGTTCGCTTGGCACAGCTGAATTGATGCGGCTTCCGTAGGAGCGGCGGTGCTTGTGGGCGCCAGCTGTCTTTAACTCGCTGCCCCTTCGCGGCTAAAGCCACTCCCACGAAAAGCGCGCACCGCTGTGGGAGCGGCTTTAGCCGCGAAAGCGCCGGGTCAGGCGACACCTTTACGGTTACCTTCAACCCGGCTCAGGTTCCAGCCCAGGCCCGATCACTTGGCCTGTGGCGGCAGGTCGTTGGCGATCATTTCACCGAACGGTCCGGTCAGGTTGGTGATGCCGCGTCCGGCGAGGCTTGCATAGGGCTCCGGCAGCAACGGGAAGACCAGTTCCGCGAAACGGTAGGCTTCTTCAAGATGCGGATAGCCCGAGAAGATGAAACTCTCGATGCCCAGGTCCGCGTATTCCTTGATGCGCGCCGCTACTTCTTCCGGGTTGCCGACCAGCGCGGTTCCCGCACCGCCACGTACCAGGCCGACGCCTGCCCACAGGTTCGGCGAGATCTCCAGATTGTCACGCCGACCGTCGTGCAGCGCCGCCATGCGCCGCTGGCCCTCGGAGTCGAAGCGCGAAAAGGACTTCTGCGCAGCGGCGATGGTTTCATCGCTGATGTGCTCGATCAGCGTGTCCGCTGCCTTCCAGGCTTCCTCACTGGTCTGCCGCACGATGACATGCAAGCGGATGCCGAATTTGACAGTACGGCCGTTGCGCGCTGCCCGCTCGCGGATGTCGGCGAGTTTTTCGGCGACTGCTGCCGGCGGCTCGCCCCAGGTCAGGTAGACGTCGACCTGCTCGGCCGCAAGGTCATGCGCTGCGTTCGATGAGCCACCGAAGTACAGCGGCGGGTAGGGCTTCTGGATCGGCGGATATAACGCCTTGGCGTTCTGCACCCGCAAGTGCTTGCCTTCAAAGTCGACGGATTCGCCCTGCAGCACGCGGCGCCAGATCTTCAGGAATTCGTCGGTGACTTCGTAGCGTTCGCTGTGGTCCAGGAAGCTGCCATCGCCACGGTTCTCGTCCGGGTCGCCACCGGTCACGACGTTGATCAGCAAGCGCCCGCCGGACAGCCGGTCCAGTGTTGCGGCCATGCGCGCCGACACGGTTGGGGAAATGATGCCGGGACGGATCGCGACCAGATACTTCAAACGTTCCGTCAACGGCACCAGCGCCGAAGCGATGACCCAGGAATCCTCACAGGAGCGGCCCGTCGGAATCAGCACGCCGTAATACCCCAGGTCATCGGCGGCCTGAGCAACCTGCTTCAGATAATTGAGGGTTACCGGGCGGGCGCCTTTGGTGGTGCCCAGATAGTGGCCATCGCCGTGGGTCGGTAAAAACCAGAAAACGTTCATGACAAGTCCTTGGAAGTGAACAGCCGCTCGCCGGCAGCCTTGAGGTGCCCATCTTTATAAAGAGTTAGAGATATTCCGTAAAAGAACCGAAATCCATACTTTTATTCTTTGAAGATATAAAGCGATCTGATCTTATCGCCCACGACCAAAACCGGACACAGCTGTAACGAACTAATACCACCCCATAGCAAGCTGTACCGGGTGAATCCAAAGCAAAGCGTTGACAGCGAATCAGGCGTGAAAAAGCACAAGCGCGCCGTCGCGACTATCGAAACTTTGCCGGTAGCGGCCGGTCATTCTGATAGGACCTACAGGAGTCAAACGATGGCAAGGGCAATCTGGAAGGGCGCGATCAGTTTCGGACTGGTGCATATCCCGGTGGCGCTGGTGTCAGCGACATCGTCCAAAGGCGTGGACTTCGACTGGCTCGACAAGCGCAGCATGGACCCGGTGGGCTACAAGCGCATCAACAAGGTCACCGGCGAAGAGATGACCAAGGAAAACATCGTCAAAGGCGTGCAGTACGAGAAAGATCGCTACGTCGTCCTCAGCGAAGAGGAAATCCGCTCGGCGCACCCCAAATCGACCCAGACCATCGAGATCTTCGGGTTTGTCGACAGTGAGCAGATTCCTTTGCAGAACATTGACACCCCTTATTACCTGACCCC
>JARDZH010000007.1 GCA_029240955.1 Pseudomonas sp.
GACAACTCAACCGTCCGCTTCGGCGCCCATTACGATCACCGGGCGCTCAAAAGCTGGGCAGTGGAAAACGAGGCCAGTCGAGCCGACGTGAGTCGGTTGGCGATCAAGCAGGTCACACCTGGCAGAAGTGCGCTGGAGCCGGAGCGCTTGAAGAGCGTCAAGGATGCGATCGAAAGCGGCGCTTACCTTCCGCCTCTGGACGTTCGCAAAACCGCCGAAGGCTACAAAATCATCAATGGAAACCACCGTCTCCAGGCCGCCATCGAGCTGAAGCTTGAGAATGTGCCGGTGATTGTTCGCGACGCTGTGGGGGATGTGCAGGCGTCAGTGGCAAGCAGCGTTCTGCAGGCGCCTGCCCCGCCGAGGCGCAACACGATCTGACCCAGCCGAGGCAGCTGGCTAGTGAGTCAGCTGCTGTATCCGCAGGCGATCCACCGCAAAGCCTGCCTTGGCCTTTGCCCGCGCGGCTTGATAACGCTCGATGTCTGCCTGAAGCTTGAGCTGCTGCTCGCGTACATCCTGCAGCTGATCGATCAGTGTCTGCGGCACCGGCCGCCCCGCGCGTTCCTGATCGGCCGCCTGGCTTTGCAGATTGCGCTGCTGGGCAGCCAGGCCCTGAATGTTGCCTTGTGTCACGCCGACCAGTCCGTCCAGCTCGGCCAGTTTGCGGGCCTCGACGCGATCCACGTCTTCGACACTGCCATAAAGGCTCAGCAGTTGGGCGTCGGCGCTGGCCTGAGCCTTGTCGGCCTCGGCCTGGCGGATCTGTTCAGGAGTACGTGCAGGTGGAACGACCTGTATCACCCGCCCTTGGGCATTGAGAATCTCATAGCCCTTGGCAACGTACTCCGGCGGCACGCCCTGACGGTCCAGCACCGTTACGCCGCGGCTGTCGACGTAGCGGTAAAGCTGCATGCCCGGGGTTTCGGCAGCCAGGGTCGCGACGGGTGAAAACAGGCTCAGCGCCATCAGGACGCCAACCATGTTCCGCTTCAATCCCTGGATGCAGCCGCCGTCGACCATGCGTACCTCAGATCCCGTATTGCGCGCGATAAGCCTCGACCGCAGGAAGGTGTTGCTTGAGCTGCGGGTCGTCAGCCAGGAACTCGAGAACCTGATTCAACGAAACGATGCTCACCACCGGAATGCCGAAGTCGCGCTCGACTTCCTGAATGGCGGACAGCTCACCGTTGCCGCGTTCCTGGCGATTCAGAGCGATCAGCACGCCAGCGGCGGTGGCGCCCTGAGCCTGAATAATCTGCATGACTTCACGGATGGCGGTGCCGGCGGTGATCACGTCGTCGATGATCAGCACGTTGCCGGTCAACGGTGCGCCCACCAGGCTGCCGCCTTCGCCATGGGCCTTTGCTTCCTTGCGGTTGAAGCACCAGGGCAGATCGCGGTCATGATGTTCGGCCAGCGCCACGGCGGTCGATGCTGCCAGTGGGATGCCCTTGTAGGCCGGGCCGAACAGCACGTCGAAAGCGATGCCGCTTTCGACCACGGCGGCTGCGTAGAATCGACCCAGCTGAGCCAGGGCCGAACCGCTGTTGAACAGGCCGGCATTGAAGAAGTACGGACTGGTGCGCCCGGACTTGAGAGTGAACTCACCGAAGCGCAAAACACCGCGATCGATGGCAAAACGGATGAAATCGCGTTGATACGCCTGCATGAAAAAAGTCCCGAATACCACGGCTTTAGCTAATTGGGTAGAGCTCGGGTATCATACACGCACGTGATTTTTGGGGCCATTTATGCGGATCATCAGTGTGAACGTAAATGGCATTCAGGCTGCGGTCGAGCGTGGGTTGCTCAGCTGGCTGCAAGCTCAGAATGCCGACGTCATCTGCTTACAGGACACCCGCGCCTCCACCTTTGAACTGGATGATCCAGCCTTCCAACTGGATGGCTACTTCCTCTATGCCTGCGAAGCCGAAGTACCCGCCCAAGGTGGCGTGGCGCTTTATTCGCGGTTGCAACCGAAGGCGGTAATCAGCGGCCTCGGCTTCGAGACAGCCGACCGCTACGGGCGTTACCTGCAAGCAGATTTCGACAAAGTCAGCATCGCCACCCTGCTGTTCCCTTCGGGGATGAACGGGGACGAGGACTTGAATCAGAAATTCAAGCTCATGGACGATTTCGGCAAGTACATGGACAAGCAGCGCCGCAAGCGCCGCGAATACATCTACTGCGGATCGCTCTATGTGGCGCAGCAGAAGCTCGACATCAAGAACTGGCGCGACAGCCAGCAGTCGCCTGGCTTCCTGGCGCCTGAGCGCGCCTGGATGGACGAACTGGTCGGCACCATGGGTTATGTGGATGCGTTGCGTGAAGTCAGCCGCGAAGGCGACCAGTACAGCTGGTGGCCGGACAGCGAACAGGCCGAGATGCTGAATCTGGGCTGGCGCTTCGATTACCAGATCCTGACCCCGGGCCTGCGCCGTTTCGTACGCAGCGCACGTCTGCCCCGCCAGCCGCGCTTCTCGCAGCACGCGCCGCTGATCGTGGATTACGACTGGACGCTGACGATCTGACCGGTTGTGTCTGTAGGAGCGCGCTTGCCCGCGAACAAGCCAGTACATTCGTGTCGGCTGAACCTGCGCTTCGCCAGCAAGCTGGCTCCTACGCGTACTGTGCGCTTCTGTAGGAGCCAGCTTGCTGGCGATGGGCCGCAAAGCGGTCCCAAGCCTCATCAAGTACAGCCGGTTCGGTTACTTCAACAAACGCCAGGTAAACGGATAGCGATAATCCAGACCTTCGTTCGCCTTGATACCGGCAATGATGGTTAGCACCAGCGCGCCGATGCCGACCAGCAGCAACAGCGGAAAGCCGATAACGACCACCATCAGCAGGATGCTGACCATGGCCGCAATGGCTACGGTGATCTGGAAATTCAGGGCTTCCTTGCCCTGTGCGTCGATGAACGGATCGCTCTCGCGCTTCAGCTGCCAGAGGATCAAAGGCCCAAGCAGGTTGCCGAACGGGAAGATGACCCCGACGAAGGCGGACAAGTGACAGAACATCGCCCATTGGCGAGCGCTCTGGGCCGGTTTGTTCAATGGTTGCTGGCTGTCACTCATGGTCCTTCTCCCTGGTTTGTCAGTCGGCCAGTGCGGCACGCTGCAATACAAACAACTCGTTCATGCCCTTTTGCGCCAGTGCGAGCATAGCGTTCAGCTCTTCAGGCTGGAACGGCGCGCCTTCAGCGGTGCCCTGAACCTCGATGAAGCCACCTTCGCTGGTCATGACCACGTTCAGGTCGGTCTCGGCAGCGGAGTCTTCCAGGTAGTCCAGATCCAGCACCGGCTCGCCCTGATACATGCCGACCGAAACGGCCGCGATCATCTGCTTGAGCGGGTCGCCGCCCTTGAGGCCGCCACGTTTCTTGATCATCTTCAGTGCATCGACCAGCGCGACCATTGCGCCGGTGATGGACGCCGTACGCGTGCCGCCGTCAGCCTGGATCACATCGCAATCCACGTAAAGCGTGACGTCGCCCAGTTTGGACATGTCCAGCGCAGCGCGCAGCGAGCGGCCGATCAAGCGCTGGATTTCCAGGGTGCGGCCGCCCTGCTTGCCGCGGCTCGCTTCACGCTGATTACGCTCGCCGGTGGCGCGCGGCAGCATGCCGTACTCGGCCGTCAGCCAGCCCTGGCCCTGGCCTTTGAGGAAGCGAGGTACGCCGTTTTCGACGCTGACGGTGCAGATCACTTTCGTATCACCGAACTCGACCAGCACAGAACCCTCGGCGTGTTTGGTGTAGTTGCGGGTGATGCGGATCGAGCGGAGCTGATCGGCGGCGCGACCACTTGGACGTTTCATCTGAGAATACCTGTACTGGGACGGAAAACTGCGAACCAGTATAAAGGTCACAGCCTTGGCAGGGCATCTCTAAAAATCGCATCGATCCGAACGCCGCCTGGCAGAGCCCTGCAAACCGGTTTTCCGGTCGGGCAACCGACGCCCGGCACCACGAGTCCAACCGCCGGATTGGGAGCGAAGGCTGCACTGCGCTACAATCCTGCGCCTTTGCAGCCTGTCGGCTTCCCCGACTCCATGAGCGCCTTGCCAATAGCGTTTCTGGAACGAACCAAGAGGTACATCCCATGGTGCACAGCATGACTGCCTTTGCCCGCGTCGAACGGGCCAGCGCCCAAGGCACGCTGAGCTGGGAACTGCGTTCGGTCAACCACCGCTACCTCGAACCGCACCTGCGCCTGCCCGAAGCCTTTCGTGATCTCGAAGGCGCCGTGCGTGAAGCGCTGCGTCAAGGCCTTTCGCGGGGCAAGGTCGAATGCACCTTGCGCTTTGTCGAGGAAACCGCCGGCAAGCCCTTGCAGGTTGATCGCGAGCGCGCGAGCCAGTTGGTGGCCGCCGCGGAAACCGTCGCCAGCCTGATCAAACAGCCTGCGCCGCTGAATCCGCTGGAAGTGCTGGCCTGGCCTGGCGTTCTGGTGGCCGACGCCAGCGACCCGCAAGCCCTGAATACCGAAGCGCTCGACCTGTTCAACGACGCGTTGACCGAGCTGAAAAAGGGCCGCGGTCGAGAAGGCGCCGATCTGGCAGCACTTCTCGACGAACGGTTGACTTCTATCGATCAGGAAGTCTCCACCCTGCGCACGCTGGTGCCGCAGATGCTTGCAGCCCAGCGCCAGAAAGTGCTGGATCGCTTCGCCGACATGAAGGCCGAGCTCGATCCGCAACGTCTGGAGCAGGAAATGGTGCTGCTGGCGCAGAAAAGCGATGTCGCCGAGGAACTCGACCGCTTGAGCACGCACGTCAATGAAGTGCGCCGCGTGCTCAAGGCCGGCGGTCAGGCGGGACGACGCCTGGACTTTCTGATGCAGGAACTGAATCGCGAAGCGAACACATTGGGCTCCAAGGCCTTCGACCCGCGCAGTACGCAGACTGCCGTCAACCTCAAGGTGTTGATCGAGCAGATGCGTGAACAAGTGCAGAATATTGAGTAAGGCTGAACCTGACATGACCCACAGCACTGGCACCCTGTACATCATTTCCGCTCCGTCCGGCGCGGGCAAGACGAGCCTGGTCAAGGCTCTGATCGACACGCAGCCGCAGATTCGCGTCTCGGTTTCGCACACCACTCGCGCCATGCGTCCCGGTGAAACGGACGGTGTGAACTACCACTTCGTGGATCGCGCCGAATTCGTGCGCATGATCGAGCATGGCGACTTCCTGGAGCAGGCCGAAGTCTTCGGCAATCTGTACGGCACGTCCCAGAGCTATCTGCAGCAGACCCTGGACGAAGGCCACGACCTGATTCTGGAAATCGACTGGCAAGGCGCCCAGCAGGTTCGCGAGCAGATGCCGCATGCGCGCTCCATCTTCATTCTGCCGCCCACTCAGCAGGCGCTGCGCCAGCGTCTGACCAATCGCGGTCAGGACAGCGATGAAATCATCGAAGCGCGCATGCGCGAAGCGGTCAGCGAGATGAGTCATTACGTCGAATACGATTACGTTGTGGTCAATGACGATTTCGCCAGCGCTCTGGAAGACCTCAAAGCCATTTTCCGCGCCAATCGCCTGTCCCAGACACATCAGCAAGAACAGCACAGCGATCTTTTCCAGCAACTTCTGGCTTGATCGCATCGTTTTCAAGCGGCAGACTGAGGGTCCAATACGCGCGTGCGGCGGCGTGACCCTTGATGCTTTGAGCTGTCCGCTTGTAAACTACCGAGTCCGCTCGCCCATCCGGGCACCGCGCATACGCATTTGCTACGAGGAATACCCATGGCCCGCGTGACCGTTGAAGACTGCCTAGACCACGTCGATAACCGCTTCGAGCTGGTCATGCTCGCTACCAAGCGCTCGCGTCAACTCGCCACTGGCGGCAAAGAACCCAAGCTGGCGTGGGAAAACGACAAGCCAACCGTCGTTGCCCTGCGTGAAATCGCGGCCGGCCTGATGGATTATGCAGTCATCGCAGAAGCCGAAATCGTTGAAGATGAACCATTGTTCGCAGCATTCGAGGACGAGTCCAACGAGGCCGTCTAAGCCTATGCCGGGTCGACGTAGTACGGCGCAGGGTACAAGCCATTGGCAGGGGGTAGCGCCTTGCCGAGCATAGACGCCCTCGCCGATCGCCTGTCGGCCTACCTTGGCAAGGATCAGGTCAATCTGGTCCGCCGAGCGTATTTCTACGCCGAGCAAGCCCACGACGGTCAACGCCGTCGCAGCGGCGAAGCCTACGTTACGCACCCGCTTGCGGTCGCGAACATCCTGGCTGAAATGCACATGGACCATCAGAGCCTGATGGCTGCCATGCTGCATGACGTCATCGAAGACACCGGCATTGCCAAAGAAGCGCTCTGTGCGCAGTTCGGCGAAACCGTGGCCGAACTGGTCGACGGGGTCAGCAAACTGACCCAGATGAACTTCGAGACCAAGGCCGAGGCGCAAGCCGAAAACTTCCAGAAAATGGCCATGGCCATGGCGCGTGACATACGCGTGATTCTGGTGAAGCTCGCCGACCGTCTGCACAACATGCGCACGCTGGAAGTCCTTTCCGGTGAAAAGCGCCGCCGCATCGCCAAGGAAACCCTCGAAATCTACGCGCCCATCGCCAACCGATTGGGCATGCACAACGTGCGTATCGAGTTCGAAGACCTGGGCTTCAAGGCCATGTATCCGATGCGCTCTGCGCGTATCCATCAGGCCGTCAAGCGCGCACGCGGCAACCGCAAGGAACTGGTCAACAAGATCGAAGAGTCGCTCAGCCACTGTCTGGCTGTGGACGGGATCGAAGGCGACGTCAGCGGCCGGCAGAAACATCTCTACGGTATCTACAAGAAGATGCGCGGCAAGCGCCGGGCCTTCAACGAGATCATGGACGTCTATGCGTTCCGGATCGTCGTAGACAAAGTGGACACCTGCTACCGCGTGCTGGGTGCTGTACATAATCTGTACAAACCGCTGCCGGGCCGCTTCAAGGATTACATCGCGATACCCAAGGCGAACGGCTACCAGTCGCTGCATACGACGCTGTTCGGCATGCACGGCGTGCCTATCGAAATCCAGATTCGCACCCGCGAAATGGAAGAGATGGCCAATAACGGTATTGCCGCGCACTGGCTATACAAGTCCAACATCGATGAGCAGCCCAAGGGCACGCATGCCCGCGCTCGTCAGTGGGTCAAGGGCGTGCTGGAAATGCAGCAACGCGCCGGCAACTCGCTGGAATTCATCGAGAGCGTCAAGATCGACCTGTTCCCGGACGAGGTCTACGTGTTCACGCCCAAAGGGCGGATCATGGAATTGCCGAAAGGCTCCACGGCCGTGGACTTCGCGTATGCGGTCCACACCGACGTGGGCAACAGCTGTATTGCGTGCCGGATCAACCGCCGGTTGGCACCGCTGTCCGAACCCTTGCAAAGCGGCTCGACCGTAGAGATCGTCAGCGCCCCCGGTGCGCGGCCGAATCCGGCCTGGCTGAACTTCGTTGTGACCGGCAAGGCGCGGACGCATATTCGCCATGCGCTCAAACTGCAGCGCCGTTCCGAATCCATCAGCCTGGGCGAGCGCCTGCTGAACAAGGTCCTGAACGGTTTCGAATCGAGCCTGGACAAGATTGCGCCTGAGCGCATTCAGCAAGCGCTGTCCGAATACCGCGTCGAAGTGCTGGAAGACCTGCTCGAAGACATCGGCCTGGGTAACCGCATGGCGTATGTCGTCGCGCGGCGTCTGCTGGGCGAAGGCGATCAGCTGCCGAGCCCGGAAGGTCCGCTGGCGATTCGCGGTACCGAAGGTCTGGTACTCAGCTACGCCAAGTGCTGTACGCCGATTCCCGGCGACCCCATCGTCGGTCATCTTTCCGCCGGCAAGGGCATGGTCGTCCACCTGGACAACTGCCGCAACATCGCCGAAATCCGCCACAACCCGGAAAAATGCATCCAGCTTTCCTGGGCCAAGGATGTCACCGGCGAGTTTAATGTCGAGCTGCGCGTCGAGCTGGAACACCAGCGCGGCCTGATCGCTCTGCTGGCCAGCAGCGTCAACGCCGCCGACGGCAACATCGAGAAGATCGGCATGGACGAGCGCGATGGTCGCATCAGCGTGGTCCAGCTGGTTGTCAGCGTGCATGACCGCGTGCATCTGGCCCGAGTGATCAAGAAACTGCGCGCGCTGACCGGAGTGACCCGTATCACCCGTATGCGTGCGTAGCCAAAACCCCTACCAGGAGTTCTTCATGACCAAGACCGTCATCACCAGCGACAAGGCACCTGCGGCAATCGGCCCGTACTCCCAGGCGATCAAGGCGGGTAACACTGTCTACATGTCCGGCCAGATCCCGCTTGACCCCAAGACAATGGAGCTGGTGGAAGGTATCGAAGCGCAGACCGTGCAGGTCTTCGAAAACCTCAAGTCGGTGGCCGAAGCCGCAGGCGGTTCGTTCAAGGACATCGTTAAGCTGAACATCTTCCTCACCGATCTGGGCCACTTCGCCAAGGTCAACGAGATCATGGGGAAATACTTCGAGCAGCCGTATCCGGCGCGTGCAGCCATTGGTGTTGCCGCTCTGCCACGCGGTTCTCAGGTCGAAATGGACGCCATTCTCGTCATCGACTAAACCCCTCGGCGGAGCGCTCAAGCTCCGCCACCCTGCAAAAGGAAGGACTCTGTTATGCGCTCCGCGCTCGCCATTCCGCTGTTGGCCGCACTTCTCGGTGGCTGCGCCAGTCACGCCGACCTGAACCCGGATGGAACCTGGATCAACCAGAACGCCATCGACGCTGCAGTCAAAGGCGGTAATCTGCGCCAGGCGTTGCTCGCCAGTGGCCCCAATCTTGAGTGGCAGATCGATACCAAGGCCAATCAGGTTTTCTATTCCAACGGTTTTGAAGTCGGTGAAGGCAAAATTGCCAGCGCAGCCGACGGCAAACTGCATATCGATTTCTACGGCAACTTTTTCGAAGACCTGACGCTCAAGGGCGACCATCTGGTGCAGTCGGCAAGCGAGTCGAGCCCGGAGCAGCACTTTGAAAAGCCTGAAACCACCGCGCCGGCGGATGCGCCAGCGGGCAGCAGTTTCGAAAAGGCATTGTACGAAGCCTACATGGGCGGCAAATGGACCATCGTCAGTGGCGACGGTCAGGGCAATACCGTGCAGTTCATGCCTGATGGCAGTGTGCAGGGGCTTCCGGATAATGACCGCTACGCGCTGTGTCTGGCTGGCGATTGCGCAGCCATGAGCGGCGAATACGACAGCATGTGGCTGGAGAAAGCCGAGCAAGGCGCACCGTGGATCTTCGCCCGCAAGGGCAAGCAGCTGGAGATTTTCCAGGCGGTGAATAACGCAGGCGCTGATGAAATGCCTGAGTTGCGCCCAGGCCAGCGCCGTTGGGTGCTGGAACAGCAGTAAGTGTATGTAGGAGCGACCTTGGTCGCGAAGCGGTGGCACAGACGCAACATCTGGGTCAGCTGAAAAGACGTCTCGCCAGCAAGCTGGCTCCTACAGGTCATGTATCCAGATGTAGAGCGCGCTTGCCCGCGACCCAGGCGACGCGGTTTCTCACGCAGACCGCGTCATCGTTCGTCGCGGGTGAACGCGCTCCTGCACGTTTTCAGCGGCTCAGCAACGCCGCATACCCCGCCCGGTAATCCGGATAGACCGGCTTCCAGCCCAAGGCTCTGGCGCGGGCGTTGCTGCAGCGCTTGCTGCCAACCCGCTGCACGCTGAAGTCGGCGGACCATTCGGTAATGCCCAGATATTCGCGAATCCACGTCACCACATCGGCGAGCGCTGCGGGTTCATCGTCGACTCCCAGATAGCAATCATCCAGCTCCACGCCTTGCGCATCAGCGGCGAGCAGGTGCGCCAACAACCCTGCCGCATCGTCAGCATGGATGCGGTTGGCATATACCGGCGGATCGATGCGCACACTCTGGCCCTGCCGAACACGATTGGACAGATCGCTGCGACCCGGACCGTAAATACCGGTCAGCCGCACAACAGTGGCGGGCAACCCACTGTTCAAGGCCTCCTGCTCCGCCTCAAGCATGATCTGCCCGGTAAAGGCGCGCGGCTCGGTTGGCGACGTTTCGTCTACCCATTCGCCATCCGCCTGACCATAGACGCCGCTGCTGGAGACGAAAATGATCCGTTTCGGGCGCTGACCGCACTGGTTCAGCCAGCTCAACGCGTGCCTGAGACCTTGAACATAGGCCAGTCGATACCCCGCTTCATCCCGTTGCGACGGCGTGGCGCAGTAGACAAGGTAATCAAGTTGGGTACGCGGCCACTGCTGCGGCAATTGAGCCGTGAACAAATCCCCTGCAACCGGGCTGACTCCAGCGGGAAGTTGCGAAATGTCGCGGCGCAGGCCATGGACACTCCACTGTTCACCTGAAAGGCGCTCAGCGAGACGACAGCCAATGTCACCGCAGCCGGCAATCAGAACGGTCGAAGCAGGCATTCGTATCTCCAGACGACGGTTTTTCCATCGTAAAAACAATTAAAAACCCTTGTAACCAGGGTATTTCTGAAAAAAAGTTACAGTATATCTTTTGTTAACAAGAACGATTTGCAATAATGCCGGCCTATTTGCTTTTCAGAACGCGTTGACCGCTTCGTGCAATACGACGCAATGCCCACTTTTCTCTTCCAGGTCCGGCCAGCATGACACGTATTCAATCAATCGCTTCGCCAACCAAGCTATCCAGCCTGCCGCGCGCATGGCGTGGTATCGCTGCTCTCGTACTGAGCCTGATGCTCACACCGGTCGCTCTTGCCGACCAGGCGGCGCCCAACGCAGCGCCGGCGACTCAGCCCGCTGTCAGTACACCGGCAACCCCGATCGCTGCCGATCCGACTGCGCCTGCGCAGCCTGAAGCAGCGGCGCCCGGCGAAGCGGTCGAGCCTGTCGTGGAAGACAACAGCCTGGGCATGTCTCATGACCTGTCGCCGTGGGGCATGTACCAGAACGCGGACGTGGTCGTTAAAGCGGTCATGATCGGTCTGGCAATCGCCTCGATCATCACCTGGACCATCTGGATCGCCAAGGGCTTTGAGCTGCTGGGCGCCAAGCGCCGCCTGCGTGGCGAAATCGCCGACCTGAAGAAGGCTCGTTCGCTGACCGACGCGAGCCAGACCGCCAGCAAGGAAGGCACCCTCGCCCACCTGCTGGTGCACGATGCGCTGGAAGAAATGCGACTGTCGGCCAACAGCCGTGAGCGCGAAGGCATCAAGGAGCGTGTCAGCTTCCGTCTGGAGCGCCTGGTTGCCGCGTGCGGCCGGAACATGAGCACTGGCACCGGCGTGCTGGCGACGATCGGTTCCACTGCCCCGTTCGTGGGCTTGTTCGGTACGGTCTGGGGCATCATGAACAGCTTTATCGGCATTGCCAAAACCCAGACCACCAACCTGGCAGTCGTTGCTCCCGGTATTGCCGAAGCACTGCTGGCAACTGCGCTGGGTCTGGTCGCTGCGATCCCTGCAGTTGTGATCTACAACGTATTCGCCCGCTCCATCGCCGGTTACAAGGCACAGGTTTCCGATGCGTCGGCTCAGGTTCTGCTGCTGGTCAGCCGTGATCTGGACCATCTGCCGGAGCCGACCGAGCGTAACCAACAGCAACCGCACATGGTCAAGGTGGGCTAAGACGTGGGCCTGCATCTTAACGAAGGCGGCGACGATCTCGCCGAGAACCACGAAATCAACGTCACGCCGTTCATCGACGTCATGTTGGTGCTCCTGATCATCTTCATGGTGGCCGCGCCGCTGGCTACGGTCGATATCAAGGTTGACCTGCCGGCATCCACCGCGACGCCGCAGCCAAGGCCGGAGAAGCCGATCTTCCTCAGCGTCAAGGCCGACAAGAATCTGTACCTGGGCGAAGAGCAAGTCACCCGCGAACAGATCGGCCAGGTGCTGGACGGCAAGACCAAGGGCAAGAAGGACACCACGATCTTCTTCCAGGCTGACAAAGGCGTGGATTACGGTGACCTGATGGAAGTCATGAACACGCTTCGCAGCGCCGGCTACCTGAAAGTCGGTCTGGTGGGTCTTGAGACGGTTGGGAAAAAATGATCACTACGCGCCAAAAACTGACGCGCTATAGCGGTAGTCTGTTGTTGGTGCTGGCCGTGCACGCCATCGCGATCGTGGTCGCGTTACGCTGGCCGGCCTCCCAGGCTATCGAGTTGCCGCCAGCGGCCATGATGGTCGAACTTCCGCCGATGCCCGAGCCCGCGCCTCCTCCACCGCCACAAGTCGTGCAACCGCCGCAGCCACCTGCACCGGAAGAAGTCGTCCCGGTTCCGGAAGTTGCCGAAGCGCCGAAGCCCGAGATCGTGGTGCCAAAGAAGGTCGAGAAGCCAAAGCCGAAGCCGCAGCCGCCCAAGCCTGTGAAAAAGCCTGAGCCGCCGAAGGAAGAGCCTGCCGACGAAAAGCCGGTGGACACTCCACCGACGACTGCCAAGGTCGACAAGGCCGCTGCACCGACACCGCCGGCTCCGCCTGCGCCGCCGAGCAACGCCTTGCCGAACTGGCAGAGCGACCTGCTCCGGCACCTGAGCAAGTACAAGAAGTACCCCGAAGACGCTCGCCGTCGCGGAATGCAGGGCGTGGCCCGTCTGCGCTTCGTGGTCGACGCCCAAGGCAACGTCTTGTCGTACTCGATCGCCAGCAGTTCCGGCAGCCCGGCGCTGGACCGAGCCACCACGGAAATGATCCGTCGTGCTCAGCCATTGCCCAAGCCACCGGCGGAAACGCTTAACAACGGCACCATTGAAATCCTCGCACCGTTCGTTTATTCGCTGGATAAACGCTGAATCACACTTTTGTTACTTAAGAGTGCTTCTGATAACGTGCGTCTATCGATTGCACCCGCTATGCTGGGTCCGCAACTTCATGGACGCACGTTATGACTCTTACAGAATTGCGCTACATCGTCACCCTCGCTCAAGAGCAGCACTTCGGCCACGCCGCCGAGCGCTGCCACGTCAGCCAGCCCACTTTGTCCGTCGGCGTGAAAAAGCTCGAGGATGAACTCGGCGTTCTGATATTCGAGCGCAGCAAAAGCGCGGTACGTCTGACGCCAGTCGGTGAAGGCATCGTCGCGCAGGCGCAGAAAGTGCTTGAGCAGGCCCAAGGCATTCGCGAGCTTGCGCAGGCGGGCAAGAATCAGCTGACCGCTCCGCTCAAGGTCGGCGCGATCTACACGGTCGGTCCTTACCTGTTTCCTCACCTGATTCCACAGCTGCACCGGGTCGCCCCGCAGATGCCGCTGTACATCGAGGAAAACTTCACGCACGTGCTGCGCGACAAGCTGCGCAACGGCGAGCTGGACGCGGTGATCATCGCGTTGCCGTTCAACGAAGCCGACGTGCTGACGATGCCGCTGTACGACGAGCCTTTCTCGGTGCTCATGCCGGCCGGTCATCCCTGGACTCAGAAGAAGACCATCGATGCTTCGGCGCTGAACGACAAGAGCCTGCTGCTGCTCGGTGAAGGCCACTGCTTCCGCGATCAGGTGCTCGAAGCCTGCCCGACGCTGACCAAAGGCGGCGAAGGCGC
>JARDZH010000008.1 GCA_029240955.1 Pseudomonas sp.
GCAACGCCTGTTGCAACGCACCGGATACCAGACAGCAGAGCTCCGGCAGCGTCTCCCATTCGGCGTGCCACAGGCCCAGGCTGCGTTCGTGCTCTTGTGGCATTGCAGCGAACAGCGTCGATACAAGCCCCGGCGCCCGCGTCGCGGCGGCGATCATCACCGCTGCGCCGACCGGGTTGCGTTTGTGCGGCATGGTCGAAGAGCCGCCCTTGCCCGGCGCCGCCGGCTCGAACACTTCGCCGATCTCGGTCTGCATCAGCAGGCTGATGTCGCGACCCATTTTGCCCAGGCTGCCGGCGATCATGCCCAGCAGGCTGGCGAATTCGACCAGGCGGTCGCGCTGGGTGTGCCAAGGCTGTTCGGGCAACTGCAGTTGCAGCTCGGCCGCCAGCGCTTGCGCAACGGCGAACGCCTGATCGCCCAGCGCCGCCAGCGTACCCGACGCGCCGCCGAACTGCAGGACCAGCAGCCGTGGTTTCATTTCGGCGAGCCGCTGGCGGTGGCGAGTCAAAGCGCCCAGCCAGCCGGCAATTTTCATCCCCAAGGTCACCGGCGTGGCTTGCTGCAACCAGGTGCGCCCGGCCAACGGCGTGGCGGCATGACGCTGCGCCTGTTCGGCCAGTGCGTCGCCGAGCTGTTGCAGATCGCGTTCCAGCAGCGTGACGGCGCTGCGCACTTGCAACACCAGCCCGGTGTCCATGACGTCCTGGCTGGTTGCGCCCATGTGCAGATAGCGCTCGGCTTCGGGGTTGCTCGCCGCGATCCGCTTGCCCAGCGCCTTGACCAGCGGAATCGCCGAATTGCCGGCGCTGCCGATCGCGATGGCCAGCGCGGAAAAATCGAACGCGTCAGCGCGGCAGCAGGCTTCGATATCCGCCACCAACGCGTCGGGAACCAGGCCCACCCGTGCCTGCGCACGAGCCAGCGCTGCTTCGAAATCCAGCATGCCCTGCACGCGCCCCACGTCGCAGAACACGTCGCGCATCTCGGCAGCCGTGAAATACGCGTCGAATAGCTGATTGCTCGGTCTGTTCACGTCACAGCTCCCAGTGAAGGATCAGGTTGCATCGGAATGGCTCACCCAGCCTTTGATCAGAATGGCCAGCGCCGCCAGTGCCGCCGGGACCACCAGCGCGGTGAGCACCTGTTCGAAGCTCCAGCCCAGACCGAGCAAGGTTGCACCGGCCCACGCGCCGAGAATCGCGCCGAAGCGGCCGATACCGAGCATCCATGACACGCCGGTCGCGCGGCCTTGGGTCGGATAGAACCGCGCGGCCAATGAAGGCATTGCCGACTGTGCGCCGTTGATGCACATGCCCGCGACCAGCACCAGCGTCGCCAGCACCGCGACATTGCCCAGACTCTGCCCTACCAGCCAGGCGAAAACGCCGGCCAGCGCGTAGGCGACACCTATGACCTTGTGCGGGTTGAATCGGTCCATCGCCCAGCCCACACCGACCGCGCTGAGCACGCCGCCGAACTGGAACAGCGCGCCAATGAATGCCGACTGCTCCATGCTCGCGCCGCTCTCGCGCATCAGCGTCGGCAGCCAGCTGGTCAGCAGATAGACGATCACCAGCCCCATGAAATAGGTCAGCCACAGCAGCAGCGTGCCAGCGCTGTAGGTACCGGAAAAAATCACTTTGAAGACATTGCGACTGCTGACGGTTTTCTGCTCCGGCACGCTGAAATCCTTGGCCAGACCGACTTCACCCGGGCCAATCGGCGCCAGCACTTTGCGGACCCGTTCAGCGCCCCGGTTGCGCACCACCAGAAAACGCGCCGACTCAGGCAGCCACAGCATCAGCACCACCGCGAGCACCAGCGGCAATATCCCGCCGAGCAACAGCAGGCTCTGCCAGCCGAGGCTGGGAATCATCTTGGCGGAAACGAACCCGCCGCAGGCCATGCCCAGGTTGAAACCGCAGAACATGCTGGTCACCAGCAGCGAGCGGATTCGCTCCGGGGTGTATTCGGAGAGCAGAGTGGTTGCGTTGGGCATTGCTGCACCCAGACCCAGCCCGGTGAGTAGCCGCAGAATCAGCAACTGATCGAGCGTCGTGCTGTAGGCGGATGCCAGGCTGAACAGCCCGAACAGGGAGACCGATACCACCAGCACCACTTTGCGGCCGAAACGGTCGGCCAGCGGGCCGGAGCCCAGCGCGCCGAATACCATGCCGATCAGCGCGGCACTCATCACCGGCCCCAGGCTGGCGCGGTTGATGCCCCATTCCTGACTCAGCGCCGGCGCGATGAAACCCATCGCGGCGGTGTCGAGGCCATCGAGAAACACGATCAGAAAACACAGGGCAACGACGCGCCACTGGTAGGAGGAAAGCGGCTGGCTGTTGATGAACGTCTGTACGTCTAACGTTCCGGTCACGGCTCCGCGGGCGGATAGGGTCATGCTGGGTTCCTTTATTCTTATTAGAAATTTTCTCGAAGGTCGCCTGCCGATGCAGGCGCCTTGCAACGCACGCACAGAGTGCTCAGAAGTCGAAGAACACCGTCTCGTTTTCGCCCTGCACACAGATATCGAAGCGGTAGGCCGGCTGGCCCTCAACGGTGCAGCGCCGCGCGATCAGGGTTTCACGCCGGGGCGGCTGCTCGATCAGGTTGAGTACCGGGTCAATCGCGTTAGCCTGCGCCTGATCGTCGAAGTAAAGCCGGGTCTGCAGGTGAATGTTGATGCCCCGCGCAAACAACGAAACGTTGATATGCGGCGCCATCGGCACCCCGGCGGCATTGCGCACCGCGCCGGGTAAAACGGTGCGCAGCGACCACAGCCCGTCATCGCCCGTCGCCGTACGGCCAAAGCCGTTGAAGGCGCGTTGCGGGTCATAAAGGCCGTCATAAACGCCCTCGTGATCGGCTTGCCAGAACTCCAGATAAGCATCACGGATCAGGTGACCGTTGCCGTCGTAGACATTGCCAATCAGCAGAATGTGTTCGCCCGGCGCGCCGGGTTTGGCCATGTCGTTCCAGATTTCCAGCTCGCGGGTCGGATTGCCCGCCACCGCCAGCGCCAGCCCGATGTGCACGTAAGGTCCCGCGGTCTGCGAGGGGGTTTCCTGCAAGAGTTGAACAGGCATGTCGGCACGTCCTCAGCAGTTTTCGAAGTGGGTCTTGCGCTCGCCGCGCAGAACGATGTCGAAGCGGTACGCCAGGCAGTCCATGGGGTTGCCCATGCCCATGTCGAGGCGGGCGATCAGGCTCTGAACGGCATCGGCGCTGGTGATCGACTTGACGATGGGGCACATCGGGATCAGCGGATCGCCCTCGAAATACAGCTGGGTGATCAGTCGCGTGGCGATGGAGGGCCCGCTGACCGACACGTGAATGTGCGCCGGACGCCAGTCATTGGGGCCGTTGCGCCACGGATAAGGCCCCGGTTTGACGGTGCGGAAACTGTAGTTGCCATCGCGGTCGGTCAGGGTGCGGCCGACGCCACCGAAATTGGGGTCGATGGGCGCCAGGTACGCATCGCGCTTGTGACGGTAGCGGCCGCCTGCGTTGGCCTGCCAGATTTCCACCAGCGTATGCGGCACGGGTTTGCCGTACTGATCGCAGACCCGGCCGGCAACGATGATCCGCTCGCCGATCGGCAGTCCGCCGTGGTCGAAATTGCGCAGCAGGTCATTGTCATGGCGGCCCAATTGCAGGTGCGAAAAGTCCGGCCCGGTGGTCTCGGAAATCGACTGCGGGATGCTCACCAGCGCTTGGCGCGGGGAACGCAGAATGGAGGTCTTGTAGTCAGGCGTCAGCGCCTTCGGATGCCAGTTGCGATCACGAATGACGAAGCGGCTGTTGTCCGCGACAGACATGGTGCTCTCCTTTGTTTTTATATGAGGAGCGGTACGGGAATTGTCAGCGCGTGTGTTCAGGGCATCGCGCTGCAGGCTGCGTCGGAGTGTCGCGTGATAGTCCGTGCGCGGAAATTGAAAAAATATCGCCGATCCATAACCGAATGGTTATGTATAACGCCCTGCCCGGTACTCCTCTCCCACTGCGCGCAGTTCTTCGACGCACCACTGCGCAGCGCGCGACAGTGGCACGGCTGGATTGCTGCAGATCCCGACCGAACCGCCGGGCTCACGGATGCCCATATCCAGTTCCGCCAGCGCGCCGTTCTGCAGGTCGAGAATCACCGCGTCCAGCGGCGCGATCCAGATGGCATCGCTGCACTGCACGTAACGCCGGCTCAACGTCAGCGACAGGGTTTCCAGACGCTGGCGGGACGGTTGAATGCCGTATTGCACGAACAGGCTGTCGGCGAACTTGCGAATCGTGGTGCCGGCCAGCGGCAGGACCAGCGGGTAGTCCTGCAGGTTTTCCCGATGGCGCTCGGCCGTCAGCAACGGATGCCCGGTGCGCACCACAAGCGTCATGGACTCGTTGTACAGGTGCTCGAAGGTCAGGCCCTGTATCTGCGGGCTGTCGGTCATGCGCCCCACCACCAGGTCAAGCTCGCCGACCCGCAGCTGCGACAGCAGGTACGCGCTGGGTCCCGTCATGACGCTCACGATCAGCGCCGGGTACTGCGCATGCAAGCGCTGGATGACTTCGGGCACCAGCAGGCTTTCGGCGGTGGACAGCACGCCCAGCCGCGCCGTCACCGTCTCGTGGGCGCCGGACCTCAGGCTGTTCACTCCCTCACGTAACGCCTGCACGCTGGGCCCGGCGAAGCGCATGAAGGCGACGCCGGCATCGGTCAGGGCGGCGCCGCTTTTGCTACGGAGGAACAACGAGGTTTCCAGCAGCGTTTCGAGTTCTTTGAGGGTCTTGGAAAGCGCGGGCTGGCTGATCGACAAGGCGTCCGATGCGCGGGCCAGGCTGCCCTGACGGGCGACTTCGAGAAAGCACACCAAATGGCGAAACTTGATCCGGGTGTCGATGTTCAATCTGCGTCCTGCCTGGGTGGAAAGAGGTTCACATCGCCTGCCGTCCCGGCACGGCTCAGTCGGGCGAAAGGCTTAGCGCGTCAGAAACGAAGCCACCTGCGGCGCTTCGAACGGCCAGTCCAGCTCTTCGCCGGTGTCGGTGCGACGCAGCACTGGAATGCGCAGGCTGTAGCGCTCGTAATCGCGGGGATCGTCGGCGATGTCCACGAGTTCCACCAACAGGCCGTGCTCCACGAAAGGCAGCAATTCCGCCTCTGCGGTTTCGCACAGATGACACCCCAAGGTGCCCAACAACTGGCATTCCGGAAGCATCTACGCGTCCTCGGACAGGAATGAAAACCGGGGTCGTATTCTATGCCTCCCCTGCCGGGGCGTCGAGGCAAAGCCTGCGTGGGCCAGGCTATAACGCGTCGGTTTCGGTGCGCCAGTCAGGCTGTCGGTAAGCCCGGTCCGAACCTGAGATTTTCATGGAGATGCGGTCCAGCAGCCTTTCGGCGTTGAGCTGGGTCAGGTTGCTGCTGACCGCGATGAACAGCAACCCCGCAAGCACGGCCGCCGACGGGATTCGCCCGGCCCGGATGTTTTCCAGACTGGCGAGAAACACGCACGCGGCGATACCGCCCAGCATCCCGCCCGCCAGCGCCTCTGGCAGCGGATGGATGAACGGTGCCACGCAGAACGTCGAGAACAGGCCCCCGAGTATCAGCCCCAGACCTGCGGCCGGCCAGCGGAGCGCAGGGCGAATCTGTCGCGCGATGAGGCTCAGGCCCACCGGCAGCATCAGGCACATGTTCATGGCATGGCCGCTGAGCACATAAATGCCGAGGCTTTCCAGCGCAACGCCCCAGCCCTTGAACAGCACTTTGCTGATCACCACCGCCGAGTAGGTCACCAGCAGCGTTACGCCCCACAATGCCGCCGAACGCCGGGACCGCGTGGTCCACAACCAGACCGCGATGACCAGCGCGGCGGGCAGCATCACCGAAATGCCGCCGTAGGGCGTAAGCGTCTGCAATCCCATCCTCGAAACCTCGTGCGTCTATGTTCGACTGCGCATCACACCAAAGCCGCTGGCGCCAGGCCAAACAAGGTTTTCTATGACCCCGCCTGCACCGCGCCAGTTTTAAAGCGCCGCTTGCTCACCGCGTTGGCGCGATCCAGCACAGGCTTTTCGAAGCCGCGATAACCGACCCAGCCGTAACAGACCACGGCCGCCATCATCAGCCCGGCGAACAACAGGTTGTCCAGCAATGTGTCCGGCGATGCGCCCAGCCACACCCAGGCGCGACCGATCACGCCGAGCACCAGCAGATGCGACAGATAGATGGTGTAGGACATATCGCCAACCGCGACCAGAGACGTCGGAAACCTGAGATGTCCACGTCGTTCCAGCAACGCCAGCGTCAGCACGAGTACGCCGAACGTCGCGCCGACCGCGAGCATGCGCAGCACACTCTGCTCGTCGTACAAACGCAGCCAGCCGATGGCCGGCACGCCGACCAGCAGCGCTGCTGTCAGCAGCACCCAGACCGCCGCAGTGGGCAGGCGCGCGCTGTGACGGCTGTAGAAGAACAGCGCCAGCAGCGAGCCGGCGATGAATTCCAGGGCGTACGGATGCAGGATGATCTTGAGCGCCGGTCCGTAATCCTCCCAGCTCGCCAGCGTGTTGAACACCATCAGCAGCACCGCCCAGATGGCCAGCGCAACGGGCAGTCTGGATTCACGCAGCAGCAGGAAAGCGGAAAACACCAGGTAAAACCACAGCTCGAAGACCAGCGACCACGCGACCATCACCAGCAGCACCTTGTCGCTGGGCAGCAACAGGAACGACATCAGCAGATTTGACGAACCGTGTCCGCTGTTCACCAGCGCCGGCTGAACCAGATACACCGCCAGCGTGATGAAAAAGTACAGCCAGTAAGTGGGATAGATCCGCGTCAGGCGATTGAACAGGAACCGCTGCGCTTCGACGGGTTTGCGGAACCGTCCGCGGCTGACGATGACCATCACAAAACCGCTGATCACGAAGAACAGGTCGACGCCCAGCTGGAAAAAATCCAGAAACCGCGGCAGCAGAATGTCGCCCCCGGCGTATTTCGCCTCTACCGACATCATGTGAAACAGCACGACACCCAGCACCGCCACGCCCCTGAGCCCTTGCAGGGAATACAGCCGCTCCATGCCTTTCTCCATCGGATCGATGCGTCGGAAGATTCCCGCAACGCACGTACTACCAGAAACAGCCCCGACCTGTGCCGACAGCCATCCAACCGGGACAGAGCATAGCCAAACAGCGGGGTTCTGAAACGCATATTTTGATCCCCCAGCGCGCGGGGCCGGACGCCTGTACGCGGCGCCTGACGCAATCGAAATGAACCTTCTGGAATCGGGCGTACTCGAAGCCTCCATACAGTCACCCTACGGAGAGAACCATGCCTAGCCAAACCGCACAGAATGCCCAGGAAATCTTGAAGGCAGACTTTCAGACGCTGGTTACCGACACCGAGAAGCTGCTTGAGCACACCGCTTCGCTGGCGGGCGAGCAGGCAGACGAGCTTCGCGCCCAGATCCGCGAGAGCCTGTTGCAGGCACGGGAAACCCTGAAGTCGACTGAAGAGTCGGTGCGCGTGCGTAGCGAGGCTGCAATCGTTGCGACTGAACAATACGTTCAGGCCAAGCCATGGCAGTCGGTCGGCATCGCCGCCGGTGCCGGTTTTCTGCTGGGCCTGCTGGTAACAAGGCGCTAAGTCATGACACTCGGAACAGATCCAGTGCCGCCAGTGGCGGAGCAAGGTTCATCGCCGCGGCGCCTCGGCGCTGCATTCCTCGGTTTGCTGCACAGCCACGTCGAGCTGCTGGGCATCGAGCTGCAAGAGCAGAAGGCCCGTACCGTCACCCTGCTGCTGTTCGCCGGGCTGGCGCTGGTGTTCGCCCTGCTGTTGCTGACCGGCCTGTCTGCACTGCTGCTGATTCTGCTGTGGGACTCTTATCGCGTGACCGGCATCGTCGGTCTGTGCGTGTTCTACTTCCTGGCGGCGGTGTTCTGCGGGCTGCGCTTGAAAGCGGCGATCTTCGACGAATCGTCACCCTTCAGCGCGACACTCGAAGAGCTGGCCAACGATCGGGAGCGACTGCTGCCATGAGCGAACCCAAATCCCATCAAGGCAATACCCGACGCGAGCTGCGCAAGGCGCTGATCCGCCTGCGCATGGAAATGCACCGTCAGGAGATCCGGCACGAGTCGACGCATCTGTTGCAGCCCCTGCAGCGTTTCCGCGGCATGCGCAGCGACTGGAAAGGCGCGCTCGGCATCCGTCACGCGCCCTTGTGGGGCGTGGGCGTCGCCGCGATTCTGGGCATGTTCAGCGGTCGCGCGGCCAAGACCCGTCATACCCACAAAGCGAGCACCGTGGGCAGCCTGGTCAAGCTGGGCATCACACTGCTGCCGCTGCTCAAGGTTGCCGTTCAGAACCGCACGCGCAGGCTCTGAACCCTGCCGGCACCTGATGCCCGCTTCGGTTGACCGAAGCGGGCATTTTTGTGGCTGCATGACAGCCCTCGCCTGCTGCCTGTCAGCGTATTGCCAGAGGCCTTGCGCGCGACGGGCCGAACCGCGAAGCTAACCCCCACACGACTCGATGGAGTGACCGCCTTGGATTGGCAAACCCTGCTCAACCGCGAGCGCCTGGGCAAGACCCTGCACAGCCCTGAAGAACTGGGCCGCAGCCCGTTCCACAAAGACCACGACCGGATCATTTTCTCAGGGGCGTTCCGACGCCTCGGGCGCAAGACTCAGGTCCATCCGGTCTCCAGCAATGACCACATCCACACGCGCCTGACCCACTCGCTGGAAGTCAGCTGCGTCGGCCGTTCGCTGGGCATGCGCGTCGGCGAAACCCTGCGCAGCGCCCTCCCCGACTGGTGCGACCCCAGCGATCTGGGCATGGTCGTGCAGTCGGCGTGCCTCGCCCATGACATCGGCAATCCGCCGTTCGGGCATTCCGGTGAGGACGCCATTCGCAACTGGTTCGCCCAGGCCGCCGGGCGTGGCTGGCTCGATGCAATGAGCGAGACTGAGCGCAACGACTTCCTCAATTTCGAAGGCAATGCCCAAGGCTTCAGGGTCCTGACCCAGCTCGAATACCACCATTTCGACGGCGGCACGCGCCTGACCTACGCCACGCTCGGCACCTATCTCAAGTACCCCTGGACTGCACGTCATGCCGACTCGCTGGGGTACAAGAAACACAAGTTCGGGTGTTATCAGAGCGAGCTGCCGATTCTCGAACAGATCGCCTCCAAGCTGGGCATGCCGCAGCTGGAAGACGAACGCTGGGCGCGGCATCCTCTGGTCTACCTCATGGAAGCGGCTGACGACATCTGCTACGCGTTGATCGATCTGGAAGACGGTCTGGAGATGGAGCTGCTCGAATACGCCGAGGTCGAGTCGCTGCTGCTGAGTCTGGTGGGCGACGATCTGCCTGAAACCTATCGTCAACTGGGACCGGGCGACTCACGCCGACGCAAGCTGGCGATTCTGCGTGGCAAGGCCATCGAACACCTGACCAACGCGGCGGCACGGGCCTTCGTCGAACAGCAGGACGCGCTGCTGGCCGGCACGCTGCAGGGCGATCTGGTCGAGCACATGCACGGCCCCGCCAAACGCTGCGTACTGAGCGCCAAGGACATGGCCCGCAAGAAAATCTTTCAGGACAAGCGCAAGACCCTGCACGAGATCGGCGCCTATACCACGCTCGAAGTGCTGCTCAATGCGTTCTGCGGCGCGGCGGTGGAGCAGTTCGGTGGCCGCACGCCCTCGTTCAAGCACCGGCGCATTCTCGACCTGCTCGGCAACAGCGCGCCAAGCCCCGAAGCGCCGCTGCACGCTTCCTTCCTGCGCATGATCGACTTCATCGCCGGCATGACCGATAGCTATGCCAGCGAGATGGCACGCGAGATGACCGGGGGTGCAGGACACGTGTAAGCCGGCTTGCAATGAGTTTGGCTTTACAGATCCCGGCCCCAGGCCTGCCCGTGGCGACTGACAAAAAGGTCGTCACGGGTGCATGGCTGCGCAATGACACACTGAAACTTCAGACCTTCCCTACACGCTTGTCAGAAACGTCCTATCGCTCGGACGGGCTTGCTCACCAATAATCCCGCCACCCAATTACCGCATCGGCGCTTCAGCCGATCCCCGTCCGGCCGTACCGGCACGAGAATCGCCGATCCTCCGATCCGCACCGATGCTTCCGGAAAGCCCCATGTTCAAACACAACCTGCGGATCCTGTTGGTGGAGGATCATCCGTTTCAGCTGATCGCTACCCAAATACTGCTCAACAACCAGGGCTATTTCCTGCTCACGCCTGCGCTGACCGCAGTCGAAGCCGTCGCGGCCATGGAGCGCAGCCCGGAACCCTACGACCTGTTGCTCTGCGACCAGTGCCTTCCCGATGTGATGGGCTTCGACCTCATTGAGCAGGCCTTCGAACGCGGCCAGGTGCGTCAGGCGATCGTCCTGAGCGGCCTGCCTGCCGGCCATCTGCAAAGCCTGGAAACCGCCGCGCGGGATCGTGGCCTGCCGCTGCTGGGCTGCCTCAGCAAACCGCTGCACGGTCCAGACCTCGCCCGCCTGCTCACTGCCGGATTTGGCGAACACTAGCGAATGTTTACCGGGCGCCGATCGCTGCTGCCGACTTCCCGATTACAAGCGTAGGAAGTTGGCATATACACCGAAAGTTTATTCCAAAAGATACTGAAGCTGCGCATTCGCCATCGACGATGGCGCACGCTTGATAGCACCGTAATCGTGTTAAACATTCTGTACCACCCGTGGGCTTTTACGTACTCCGATACTCTAATTACTGTAGGAACTTTCCTATATACGCATGTCGACCCGCTGCCTTCATGTGCGCGCCGGAACAACTGAGCTAAGGTGCGCGTTTTCTTCGCTGCTTGTATGGATTGAACTATGAACTCAGTTTTTATCATCGACGACCATCCTGTTATTCGTCTGGCCGTGCGTATGCTGCTGGAAAACGAAAACTATGAAGTGGTCGGCGAGACCGACAATGGCGTCGACGCGATGCAGATGGTGCGTGAATGCATGCCGGACCTCATTATCCTCGACATCAGCATTCCCAAGCTCGACGGCCTGGAAGTCCTGGCCCGCTTCAATGCCATGGGGCTGCCCTCGAAGATTCTCGTGCTCACCTCGCAGACGCCGCATCTGTTCGCCATTCGCTGCATGCAGTCCGGTGCTGCCGGTTATGTCTGCAAACAGGAAGACCTCAGCGAATTGCTCAGCTCGGTCAAAGCCGTATTGTCCGGCTACAATTACTTCCCCAGTCAGGCATTGACGCCGGCCATCGGCGAAGATGGCAAACCCAGCGAAATAGAGTTGTTCAAGTTGGTGAATGATCGCGAACTGATGGTGTTGCAATTATTCGCTCAGGGTCGATCCAACAAGGAAATCGCCAAAGGCATGTTTCTCAGTAACAAGACGGTCAGCACCTACAAGACCCGACTGATGCAGAAACTCAAGACCAAGACCTTGGTAGAACTTATCGAGATGGCGAAACGCAACGCGCTAGTGTGAGAAAAGCGGATGTCCAGGCGCTATAAACTGTTACTTGCACTGATCACAAGTCTGCATCTGCTACCCGGTGGGTCGCCCGCGCAGGCAGCGGATTACTTCACGCTGCTCGGGCGCTCCAGCCCGGCGCACATGGACGTGAAGCTCGACAGCCGCCAGTGGCAATGGGTACGAGGCAAACGCGAGCTGATCCTGGGCACCTCGGCGCCGGACTATCCGCCCTTCGACATCAGCATTTCCGGCAACGACTACGAGGGCATCACCGCCGACTACGCCAGCATCATTTCCCGCGCGCTCGATCTGCCCGTGCGAGTCCAGCGCTTCGAGAACCGCGAGGCGGCCATGAACGCCCTCAAACAGGGGCAGATCGACCTGCTCGGCAGCGCCAACGGTTTCGAAGCGGTCGACAGCGAAATCCGCTTGTCCCAGCCTTACGCGGTCGACCAGCCAGTGCTGGTGACGCGGATCGGCGAAACCCGCTCGCTGAGCGACGGGCTCAAGGGCCTGCGCCTGAGCATGGTCTATCACTACCTCCCCACCGACACGGTCAAGGCGCTCTACCCTGACGCAACGCTCACCACCTACCCATCGTTTCAGAACGCGATCAATGCCGTCGCCTTCAATCAGGCGGACGTGTTTCTGGGCGACACCATTTCCACCCAGTACATCATCAACAAGGGCTACCTCAACAACGTCCAGATGGCCAACTTCGGCACGCACGAAGCCAACGGTTTCAGCTTTGCGGTCAGCAAGGATCAGGCACCCCTGCTGGACATCGTCAACCAGACCCTCAAGGCCATTCCCGTCGAGGAGCGGATCGACATCTCCAGACGCTGGAGCGCCGGCACCGACCTGATGGTCACCGACCAGAAACTGCAGCTCACGGCCCGTGAAGAACGCTGGATCGCCAGACACCCGACGGTGCGGGTGGTGATCAACGAAACCTACGCGCCGCTGACCTTCGTCGACTCCAACGGTCATTTTCGTGGCGTGACCGCCGACCTGCTGGAGCTGGTCCGGCTGCGCACCGGGCTGCGCTTCGAGGTACGGCGCGCGTCCGGCATGGCCGACATGATGGAGCAGGTCAGTCAGGGCCAGGCCGATGTGATCGGCGCGCTGATCGCCAGCGACGATCGTCAGGACCGCCTTAATTTCAGCCGCCCTTACATCGAGAATTCCTTCGTGTTGCTGACGCTCAAGGGCGAGCACAACCCCGCGTATCTGGAGCAGATGGACGGCAAGCGGCTGGCGCTGATTCAGGGCAGCCCGCTCCTGCCCTGGCTCAAGCGCGAATACCCGGGCATCGTGCCGGTGGAGGTCGACAACCCGTTTCAGGTGCTCGACATGCTGTCACTGGGGCGCGTCGAAGGCTCAGTAACGTCACTGCTCAGCGCCAATTACTTTCTGTCCTCGGGCATCTTCGGCCAACGCTTGCAGATCACGGCCACGGTGGGCGAAGAACCGGCGCTCATTTCCATGGCCACTTCCCGTAATGCGCTGGAACTGAGTTCGATACTGGACAAGGCGCTGGCCAGCATCGCGCCGCAGGAGCTGGCGGCCATCAACAACCGATGGCGGTCCTACACCCACACGGGCGTGAACTGGCGGGACTATCAGCGGCTGATCTATCAGATCCTGTCGGGCGCGGGTCTGCTGCTGCTCGGCCTGCTGGCCTGGAACGCTTATATGCGGCGCCAGATCAAACAGCGCGAAGCTGCCGAACGGGCGCTGAGCGATCAGTTCGAGTTCATGCGCGCACTGGTCGACGGCACCCCCCACCCGATCTACGTGCGCGACCGGGCCGGGCTTTTGCGGATGTGCAACGACAGTTACCTCAAGGCATTTGCTGCGCGGCGCGAGGATGTCATCGACAAGACCGTGATCGACGGCGTGCTCAGCAACGCTTTCGAAGCGCGCGAGTACGCGGCCGATTATCAGCAGGTCATGGACAGCGATACCGCGATGGTGCTGGATCGCACCCTGCACATTGGCGACCGGGCGCTGACGATCTACC